>PNNU01000123.1 GCA_013824385.1 Anaerolinea sp. | reverse complement strand
TTATTACTTCCCACAGTACCTTCCAGATTTTGCCTGGCAGCTACCTGAAGTCAATAAATTGACAGGTTGGAACAGCGGATTATTAAATATTAAAAACTTGTGGACCCGATTGATGGCGGAAACTGGAATTATCGGCTTCACACTATTTGTTGTCTTTTTGATCGTGATCGCCTTCACTGCAAAAGACTTAACCAACCGTAAAGACGCGCTGGGCAAGACAATTGGATGGATGGGATTGTTTATGTTAATAACCTTCATCCTTGAAGAGTTCAGTGTGGATAGTTTTGCTTTACCTTATTACTGGTTCACCCTGGGGTTGGTCACTGCCGCTTCACGATGGATCAAATCAGCCGATAATGGAATCTAATGGATAAATCCGAAAAAACCATCCTCTTTGTTGTAATTGGCGTTGTCGTTGGCTGCCTGTTCCTTTCTGGACTTTGTGCCGCCATTTTTCTAATTTCTGACAAATTTGCTTCAACCCCGCTCATACCTGAAGTGCCAACACCAGCCATGCCGACTGTGCCTGTATGCAGCGTTGGGCTGCAGGAATCCAAACTTCCCATTGCGGAGGATCAGAATTTGGTGCAGACTGCGCTGCAATCACAATCCGCACTTGAGAGCACCATACTCCCAACCGCTGATCTGAATAAGACGGAAGAACGATTAAGCGGCATAGCGGCCGTACCCACACAGTTGACCACACCGCCTGTGCAATACCAAATTGGCGATCGAGAGAATTTCTATAAATTGGATGCGGACGATAATGAAGTTGAAACCAGTGCGACATTAAGATATAAAACAGATAATGTCTATTTTTGGGCTGAAGACGGAATAATTGTCAATGATGATGATCTAAAAACGGTGGTGGATACTTTTTCAAATCAAATCTATCCTCTAGATCATGCCATGTTTGGCTCTGAATGGATTCCTGGTGTGGATAACGATCCCCATCTCTTTATTCTTTACGCCAACGGATTGGGTGAATCATTGGCTGGCTATGCTTCATCTACTGATTATGTACTGCCTGAAGTTTACAAATATTCCAATGCACACGAGATGTTTTCAATCAACGCAGATGTTCAAGAGATTACCGACCCTTATACACTCAGCACAATGGCACACGAACTGCAGCATGTAATTCAAGGGTATCGAGATCCTGATGAAGAGCTTTGGTTGAATGAGGGATTTTCTGAATTAGCTACGCTGGTTAACGGGTATGATGCCGGGGGATTTGATTATTACTTTACACAGGATCCTGATTTTCAACTCAATGACTGGTCGTCTGACCCTGATCTGAACGATCTTAATTACGGTGCAAGCTATTTGTTTGCCACTTATTTTTACGGCCGCTTTGGTGAGGACATTACCCGTAATTGGGCTTCCAATGCATTCAATGGATTCGACAGCCTGGATAAGGTTTTTCTAGCGGACCAGGTGATTGACCCGACAACTGGAAGCCCCCACACAGCAGATACCTTCTTTCAAGATTGGACAGTGTCGAATTACATCAACGATCCATCCTTTGAAGGCGGAAGGTATTTCTATTCTCAATATTTGGATGTTCCTGTAATCGATCAATCTGAATGGTTGAATGAGTGTGATGGAACCTCAGTAAGCGGAAATGTTCACCAGTTCGGCACTGATTATTTTCAAATCGCGTGCAACAATCCAGTGAAATTACAATTCTCAGGCGATCCTACCATAAATATTCTGACCGATAATGGAGAAAACCAAACCAATATTATGTGGTCCAACCGAGGGGATTCGGTGGATACCACATTAACCCGCGAATTTGATTTGAGTGGTTATTCTGGTGACATCAACCTGTCATTCGACTCATGGTATGACCTTGAAGAGGATTTTGATTATGCCTATGTATTAGCCAGTGTGGATGGTGAAATGTGGCAAGTGCTGAACACTGATTTATGCTTATCTCAAGATAATTATTCAAGCAACATGGGATGCGGATTTAGTGGATTAACCAATGATTGGCAAACGTATAACATTGATCTGTCACATTATGCAGGCGGCAAAGTATGGCTGAGGTTTGAAATGATCAGTGACGGTGCTTTGAGCAATGAAGGGTTTGCGGTCGATAATTTAAGAATTCAAGAAATTGGTTATGAAGAAACGTTTGAAACCGGGGATGGCGGTTGGGTGACTGATGGTTTTTCACGCATCCAAAACATCATTCCACAGACATTTTTAGTTTCCATAATCACTTCCAGCCCTGAAAAGTCCATCAAAAAGTATACTGTTTCAGCAGGTGAAGAATTGGATTTAATGTTGGATCCAAATTGTTACAGCGACGATCCCATTTTGGTGGTGAGTGGTTCATCCAGGTATACCAGGCAAAAAGCGCAATACACCATTACTCTGACTGAATAAAAACGAAAAGCCAGCTCAAATATCTTGAACTGGCTTTTTTGTTGAAATCCAACCTTGACAAGGCTCCAAGCCTTGTCAAGGTTCTTCGTAAAAGTGATTTACTCGCTTACTTTGTTCTGCAACTTGGACAATTGTTGGTTGAGTTCTGTCATACGGCTTTGGGCTGCGTTTTTAACTTCATCCTGAACATGGACAAATGAACTTCCCAAACGGGCGCGTACTTCTGTCCCTTTCAGAGGTGTAAGTAATAATGCCAGGATTCCACCCACCAAAGCGCCGGTGAAAGCACCGAAGATAAAACTTCCAATTTTGTTCATTATTCCTCCTTTAAAAACCCTATCAATGACTAAATTATAAGATTTTTTTGTTCATTTATTGTAAAAAATTTGTTATTTTTCCAACTTAAGTTTCTTGAAAATGTACGGTGCAAAATAGGTGACCCATAGACCAATGATCGAGTAACGAACAAATCGCAAAATGTAACTTAACATGAGAGGTTCATCTGGAAAGATCATCTTCAAACCTAGATAAAGAGCGACCACTCCAACTATACCTACGAGATATCTTAGAAAACGTTTCAAAACAGAGCCCATCACTTTAGGTTGACCGAATTTCTTTACCCAAAGGGCGTATCCAGCCATAAATCCAAATGCCACGCCACCTAAAGTAATGGTACCTTCCATATTGAACGGGTCAGGAACAGCGCCGCCAGTGAGTGCGGCATTTTTGATCCATTCTGCAGGCATCTGCCATGAGGCAGATAATGCCCTGGCGCCGAATCCCAACATGATTAGGACAATTCCCAGCGCAAAGCTCAGTAAAATTTGTAGACCCAAGCTTTTTGTGACCAGCCATTTTGCGACCGGTTTTTCAAGACGCATATAAAGCAATACAAACAACCCACCCAAGAGCCAACCTGAGAGTACATCGCGGAGGAAATGCATACCCAGATATATTCTGGAAAGTCCCACCAGGAAGATGACCACCAGAATGGCGATCGTAAATCCTTTCTTGCGGATGGTGGTCGCCATCATCCCGAACAAGCTCGCAGCGTTCTGAGAATGTCCTGATGGCAGTCCAAACCCGGTTTCCATGCTGTATGATTTCACCCTGGCATCAAACCAGAACGGGCGGGGACTGTGAAAAAGAACCTTAAAGTAGTTGTTGAAGCTGCCGCTGATGATTAACATGAAAGCCATACGCACCCCCATCAGCGAATCAATACTCCAAAAGATGAGCGGCATGATCAGAATAAAAAATTCCTCGGTCGCCAGAAGGGAAATGGCTTGAAACGGCGCAGCCAACCAGGAGCCCAGGCTTTGCAAGAAAAGGGTGATACTGATCTCAAAATCTAATAATAAATCCATTTGTGTTGCTCCTTTTACTATTGTGATCGTTATGATTGTTTGTCAGATTAGATTTTACAATAAGGATTTCTAAACGCAAAATGAGAGGATTTTTTTCATCATCACTATCAATAATTCCATAGCTGATCAATAAAGTTGAGAATTTGAGTCATTCCCTTTGGAATGGGGAGCAGGTCAATGGTTTCTTGAGAAGAATGGACCCGCCGTCCTGTTGTGATTCCCAGGCAAGTAGCCTGATAGCCAAGGCTGATTGGTAGAGAAGCATCAGAGGATGATATGGCAAACACAGGGGTAATGCCTGTGCTGCGGAGCGCAGCTTGTGCTGCGAGGATTACAGGAGTGTTTTCAGAGATTTTTCCGGAAGGCCTTATTCCAATTTCAGTTATTAATACGTCTGACTCAGAATGAGGGTTTTTGGCGGAAATTTTATGGATCGTTCGTGAAAGCGATTCGAGAATTTCTTTATCCTCAGAACGGATTTCCACCTGCATTTCAGCGTGGCTTGCGATGGAATTTATTGAACCACCGCCGAAAATTGAGCCGATATTTATGGAACTACGGGGATTCCCCGGCAGTTTTAGCCCAAGAATCTTGGAGGAGATGGCAATTAATTCGTGGATGGCTGAGGGATCACCAAAATTACTCCATGCATGCCCTCCCTGAGAGTTGACTTCGATCTTATAGCGGTTGATTCCCAGAGCTGCAGTTTGAATCATTCCAAGACCGATGCCTTCCAATATCAGATAGGCTTTCACTCGATCTTTGAACTGATCCACAATTTGCCGCATCCCTTTAAGGTTACCCAATCCTTCTTCGCCAACATTCCCCACCAGCCAGATATCACCGGGCGGTGGGTTGGATTGAGCGGCTAATTTTTGTCCAATTTCAATTAATGCTGCCACACCCAATGCATTATCCCCAATCCCCGGACCAGTGATTTGTCTTTCACTTTGTATAAGGAGTTTGTTATCTTCAGAAGACAATACAGAATCTAAATGAGCAGAAATGACCAAAGGAAGTTCGCTGCCTCCCTTAATTTTAGCAAAGGTGTTTCCACTTGTATCTATGTGTATATCTTGTAGGGATAGGGCGGAAAATTGAGCAGCGAGAAAATCGGCGCGCGTGATTTCGTCGAAAGTCAGCGCGGGAATGGCTTGAATTTGCTTTGCCATTTCTACAAGTTTTGAGTATTGGTTTTCGGTCATATTTTTTTTACCAATTCACAGATTAATTTATGTCGATTTTGCCGCAATTCTGGAATAGCATCCGCTCCATAAAAAGGCCGGCTTCCTTCACAAGTGAATGATGCTGAAACGATACCCAAGGTCAATGCTTCCAACGGGTCATAGTTTTTTTTGAATCCTGCAAGAAAACCACCACTAAATGATGCCAACATACCGGTGGGATCAATTTGTTCTATAGGGTAACTAGGTGCTTGTATGCGCAGGTTGGATTTGCGATCATACAAGATAAAACCGTTGACTTCGTCACTGATAATTACATATCCACACCCCAGGCTGCATAAAAAATCTGCCATCTCCCAGAGGTCTGAGATGCGATTGCGAAAAAGATTTCTTATTTGGTCTGAAGTTGTGACAAAGGCAGTGATATCTTTCATCAAAATTGGCATGGTTTCGAAACTGGTCAGATTCATATATTGCGGGCTGGATTGGATAACCAGATTCTTTGTGGATGCATTGAGCAGAATGCTGGAAAGCTGGATTTGGGTTGCGAGAGAAGTCTGACAAATCAAAGAAGCAGAAATATCTCGATAATGTATTGGAAACTCATCAGGATAATATTTTGGTCTGGCTTGGATCTGGTTTTCAGGGTCATTCTTTTCGTAACCGGCTAATTCTTTTGGAAAGCACAACTTTCTACTTGAATAAAAAGCAACCGGATTTTCAATGACTACTTCATTTGGTGAAATATATCCGAGGAAGTGTCGATCATCATAAGAATCATTGTGAAAATGGACCCCTTGAAAATCGATCTTGTAAATTCTTTGAAATTTTTCAAGCACATGCCGATTTTTTGAGGAAGTATGGCTGACAATGGCAATTCTGTCTGTCCAACATCGCAATCCGCCGGCTGCATACAGCAAAGAACCCCCAAGTACATTTGGGTGAGATTGATTGCGTAGATCAATGATAAATTCTGTGGCGATATCCCCAACCACTAGAAAATCAAAAAACTCGAATGCAGGCATACAGGATTATATAATTAAATCCTTTTTAACAATCACCCCCGCAGGAAAATTTAGCTTTTTATCTGGAGATGTTATCGGTTATTTGGCGTAATAAGGTAACAATGCCTAATCCAATTTTAACTCCCTGGCCTGAGGTGATGGTGTGATCACCTTCAGATTCTTCACGTCCGCGGATGAATAAATAGGCAGCAGCCACTCCGGTGATTAATCCAACTGTTCCACCGATGATGTAGGATATTGTTTTCCATCGTGAGTTTTCTTGCATCATGCCTCCAAAGAATGCCGTTACTTTTTGAAAAGGGATAAAATTCCAGCCAAAATTGATTTGAATCCGATGACAGGCTGTGCAAGTTTTTGCACCAAACCTTGAAAAGAGGTTTCAAGATTAATGATCATCAAGCGGTATGTGCGCAGAGCAGGGGGCCAGTTTTTATTCCACTTTCCGATGACAATGCCCAGTAGGATTAATACTGCAAGACCCGCAAGACCAATAAATAAAGTAGGAACAATTAAAAACATGGTGGAAATTTGTGCCCACTGTTCAGTGGATTGTGGTTCAGAAGAGGTTGAAAGGAGCAAGGCAAGGCAGACTCCCAGACAAATGACGCCAACCGCAATCACTGGTAGCAGCACTTGTAGTAAAGCCTGTTTTTTGTGGAGTTGCTCAGGCGTAATGATTATTTGATCTGCCTTCTTTTTCATTGATTGATTGTAGCATGATTCAAGAGGTTTGAAAGAGTATACGATTCTCCGATTAATCTATAAGCAATAATACAAAATATCATGTATAATTGTATTAACTTGGAATGATTTGATTTAGAGGTAATCACAAAAAACCTCATTGCTGATCGATTCCTATATTGGCTGGAAAGTTTTTTCACTCCGTTTGGAGTTTGGATGTTTTTGTCACTGGTTTATATCAGATATCATTTACGAATAGGGTCCACTGAGGCGAACATTAATGACGTTAAGAAGAGCAAATCCGAATTAGAAATTGACCGGGACCTCTTTGAATAAGTCTAAATATCGTGAACCCGTAATTGAATAGACTGAATAGTGTAAAAAACAAGTAATTCTCCAATTGAATTGAATTCCAGTTAATTGAAGATCGACAGCCAAGTCATTCATTGTGAATTTGGCTGTTTTTTGTTAAGGATCATGGAGCATCAGATCACCGCCATTCAAGTTCAGAAACATCATCCTGACCGGCTCAATATTGAACTGGATGGAGAGTTTGCTTTTGGACTTTCAAGATTGGTGGCAGCATGGTTAAAAGTTGGTGATTTTCTCAATGAAGATCGCATCAACACCTTGATCGAATCAGATTCTTCGGAAGTAGCCTACCAAAAAGCAACCCGTTTGTTGGATTACCGACCGAGAACTGAAAAAGAAATTCGCCAAAGATTAATCCAAAAAGGATTTAGCACTTTAGAAATCGACCAAGTCGTTATAAGGCTGAAAAGGGCAAACCTGGTTCAAGACCAACAATTTGCCAAAATGTGGATCGAGAATCGAAACGAGTATCATCCTCGCAGCCAACGCTTGATACGGTATGAACTAAGAAATAAAGGTGTTTCTGAACAAATGATTGAATCTGCTTTGGCAGACAGCGCGGAAGATATGGAATTGGCTAACAGGGCAGCAGCCCAATACGCACGAAAACTGAATTTTCAGGATCGTGAGTTGTTTCGAAAAAAGCTGAGTTCCTATCTGGCCAGACGAGGTTTCTCTTATGGAATCATCTCACCCGTAATCCGGGATATGATCCGCGAGTTGGAACAAGACCAAAGCAATAAACTGGAAAACGAGGATGATAATGGAAAATATTAATCTTGCCACAATTCTAATTGCAATAGCAATAGGGTTGGTAGTCGCCGTGGGAGCAACATTTCTTGCGGTAAAAAGCTTTACTGAAAGATTCAAAATAAATCAAAAGAATGAAGCCGATGGATTGGTAAGATTGGCCTCTGAAAAAGCCAAGAACATTGAGATGGAAGCAAAGGATAAATCTCTCAAGATTCTTCAAGAAGCTGAAAATGAAAACTCCCGTCGCAGAAGTGAAATTGTTCGTGAAGATGACCGGTTGCAAAAACGAAGACTAGAGTTGGATAATCGCATTGAAAGACTCGAACTGCGTGAGCAAAATATCAACAAACGCCAGAGCGCGCTGGATAAGCGCGCCAACGAAATTGAAAAGCTTTATGCCACCGAGCTTGAAGAACTACAGCGTATTGGACAAATGAGCATGGAAGAAGCCAAGCAAGTCTTGCTTGGTGAAGCTGAAAAAGAAGGCCGCAATGATATGGCCCGCATCATCCGCAATATTGAAGCTGAAGCCCGAAATGAAGGTGAGAAGCGCGCCCGCGAGATCATCACTGACGCCATTCAGCGCGTCGCATCAGAGCACGTGGTTAGTGTATCTACCTCTCTGGTAACCTTGCCCAATGAAGAAATGAAAGGCCGCATCGTTGGACGCAATGGACGTAACATCCGCGCGTTTGAACAAGCTGCTGGTGTGGATGTGATCGTGGACGATACCCCAGAGGCAGTGACTATCTCGGCTTTCGATCCAATTAGGAGAGAGGTGGCTCGGATCGCCTTAGAAAGACTAGTGGCTGATGGGAGAATTCAACCGTCGCGAATTGAGGAACAAGTAGAGAAAGCT
>PNNU01000122.1 GCA_013824385.1 Anaerolinea sp. | reverse complement strand
AACATTTTGGCCGGGCAACCCACTATATGGTGGTTACCATTGAAGAAGGAAAAATCATTAATCGAGAATTGCGCGAGAAAATGGGTCATAACCAATTTTCTAGTGAACCGCACGAAGAACATCATGGTGAAAACCATGGAATGGACGAAGCACATCATGATAAACACACCCAAATGGCTGGCTCAATTACTGACTGTGAAGCAGTGATTTGCGGCGGCATGGGCATGGGTGCCTACCAAAGCATGCTTAGATTAAACATCAAACCTGTTGTAACCGATTTGCAGAATATTGATGCCATTGCTCAATCTTATATTGATGGCAAAATTGTGGACCATACAGAGAAACTCCACTAATTTTTTGGAACGACGGTAACAAATAATTAATTGAAGGTAAAAATATGGATGATCCAATAATCTATGAAATGCAATCTGAACTTTGTCATTGCATGAGCCAACCCGCCCGTCTTAAAATATTACACCTTTTATTTGAAGGACCGAAAAATGTTGGCGATATTTCCAAATTGACCGGTTTGGCGCAAGCAACTGTCTCAAGGAATCTTGGTATTCTGCGTGGTAAGGGCATTGTCCTCGCAGAACGCCGCGGTCAGGAAATTTTTTATCGTGTTTCTAACCCAAAAATGGTGGAAGTTTGTAACCTCATGCGTGAGGTTCTATCTGAACAAATCACGGAACGCTCGAAAATGTTCTCAGCAATCGAGAATTAAAATCCACCCCTTTTATAACGAAAGAACCCTGCTAAAAAAGCAGGATTCTCTCTATTCTGTGAAGAATACTTACTCACAAGCTTGAAATGCCGGCAGGTGGACATTCAAAGATGTATTTTGCAGGGTGGTATAAACCTGGACTATATCTAAGTGTGAGGTAACCGGTTTTAATTCATCATACAAAGCGGCATCCGCTATCTCGGCAGCAACCCCGGCAGCACAAGCTTCACTCAACGAGCTAAATGTTACTTCTTCTGCCAAACCCGGGTTTTCAGGCACAGTAACGCCATATTTCGCGGCTTGTTTTATCAGCGCATTAACATGTTGTAGTTCAGACCTGGCTATTCGATAAAACGGGATAACATTTCCAAATTCTTCAATCACACCATTATAAAGATTTAAAGCACCATATTCTTCGAGGATAGCCCGGGTTAGCGCCTCTTTTTCTGCCTCGGATAATGGGGTCAAAGAGGTACCAGTCCCAACGGTGGAGGGTCCAGTTCCTTGACTTGTACCACGTCCACCAGGTCCGCCGTTACCATCCGTATACGCGGATACGGTTCCCAACGGAGTGGCGAGCAGCAAACCTGCGATTAATATAACAACTACTGCAATGCCACCAAAAGCTTTTAATTTTTTCTTGTTCATTTTTTACTCCAATTTTTTTTATTAATGGTTGAACAAGTATTAGGATAAATAAATCATGTGAATATTTGATGAATTTCGGTTGAATGTTGTGTAAAAGATTTTTTCCACTGTATACACTCATTACATTTATACAAAAGATGCCACTATTCAGACCAGCCGGGTAAGCGCATCTATTAATAGGAATTTCCGTCATATATATAATTCCGTGGTTAATAAAATGATTCATACAATCTTCGAAACACCTTCACTAATAATTCACATCTTCTCGATAAGATAATCAAAATCCAATATCGAGGAGAAATAAAATGACCACCAAGCCTAACCCGGAACAGGTTACACCTGGCAGCCTTAAACCCAAAAAGAGAGGGATACGAGCATTTCTCACTCATCAAACATTGCGCAGAATCGCACAAATCGGAGTGGCGTCTTTTATCACCTATTTAATCATCAGAAATGCTATTGTTGGAGAAGATAGTGGCATTGCAACGACGTCACCTGAAGCTTATTGTCCATTTGGTGGGCTTGAGACATTATATAAGTACATTACAACAGGAACCAGTTTCGTCTCACACACCCACCTATCAAATATTGTGATGTTGATTGCAGTTCTAGTAGTGGCTTTGTTGTTTCGTTCCGCGTTTTGCGGATGGTTTTGTCCGTTAGGTTTTATTCAGGATATAGTCAGCAAATTCAGCGGTTTTTTACAGAAACATATCCCCGGTCTGCGGCGAGGAATTTCGTCTTTAAAGATAAAAAGCACACGTTTAGCCATATTGGATCGTTATCTGCGTTATCTCAAATATCTGGTTTTAGTTTGGTCAGTAGGTGGAGCGGCAATATTTGGATACATGGTTTTCCGGGATTTTGATCCCTGGTCTGCCCTAATCAGTATTGCAGAATTCAGTTTTACCCCCGGTTTGATCGTCCTCATTATCACCCTGGTCGCCTCATTCTTTATTGAACGCCCCTGGTGTAGGTACGCCTGTCCACTAGGAGCAGCCAGCGGATTGTTGGGTAAGTTAAGCCCAGCCTATTTGAAGAGAGACACGGATGTATGTACCTCCTGCAAAATCTGTACTAAAACCTGCCCGATGGGATTGAAAATTCACGATGTCAACACAGTGAAAAGTGTGGATTGTGTCACTTGCCTGGAGTGCGTGGATGCCTGCCCGTTGAACGGTGCTTTGGAAGTCAAAATCGGCCTTCCCCTGATTGGGAAATAAGGAGAACCTCCCCATGAAAATTAACCCTATTGTTTATGGTATCGTTGTAATAACCGTATTCTTTGGAATCATCTTTGGATTTCAAGCCGCAGGCGTTTGGTCAACATCAGGTAAAGTGGATTCAAGCGGTAAGGCAATTCAACCTTCTGTTTCCGATCCTGGTACCATCAAAGGCTGGATGACCCTCGAGCAGGTTGTTACCACTTATGATGTTACATTGGATGAAATATTGACTCAATTCAACTTGCCAGTCACCACCCCGATCACAACCGCAGTTAAAGATCTTGAGAGTGATACTTTCGATACGAGCGCATTGATCGATTGGTTGGAAAGCCGAAATCTCCCAAATGTTGATCCCACAGCGACTTTGGAATCAATTGTGACAACACCTCTGCCTACCCTGTTTGCAACAGAAATCTTAGAAACCGCTACACCATTGGCAACAGAGCACTTGGCACCTGATCGTACTATTACAGGTAAAACCACTTTTCAAGAACTGCTGGATTGGGGAGTAACAATGGAAGTGATTCAAAAAACGTTTGGTGGTGAAAAACCGGAACCAGGACTAATCATTAAAGATTATGTTGTTGAAAAAGGATTGGAATTTAGCGAAATTAAAACGATCCTTCAATCTGAAATTGACATCCTTGCAAAATAATTAATCACAAGAAAAACAAGGTTACATCGTTCAGAATAAATATCAAAGAAAACCCATGAATTCAAATGGGTTTTCTTTTTCTCATTTTTTTTGCTTTGAAAAGTCAGTAAACGCTGCCCGTCATCAATACAAAAACCTGGCCTTAACCGGTCCGGGCACAGCCCACAGTACATCCAGCATTTCTTTGGAGACTGTGCAACTCAATCTGCGGAAAATTAATCCTCAATTTCGTATCATCTCTTGAGAGAAAATTCAGCATCTTTCCGGAAACAAACTCAGAGATTTCGCTTTGGGCTTTCTGAGTGCTGCCCGCCTCATGCGGGGTGAGAATGGCATTCGGCAGCCCTTGCAACGGTGAATGAAATTTTTCTCCGCTGTCAGGCTTGACCGGTAAGACGTACACGGTGGCACCTTTTTAAATTGCCGTATTGCACGTGCCAACCTGCCCCCATTTGTGCTTGTGTATCGAGATCGCACTATTCGAGAGTTGCAGGTCGGCCAACGTGGCATGGATGCCAAGAAACCAGTACCTATCTCCACCTAAACTATTCCACAACGAGAGCCATGATTTTTTCGTTGGGACAAATAACCAGAAACATCAATGAATAAATAATCACCTATACATAAACTACTTATTCATACAATCTTCTCCGGTTCGTGCTAATATATATTTAGAATAAATCATCAATTCTAGCCGGAAAATTATTGGATATAAGAATTTTTAGAGGTATCCGTGGGCGGAATGAGTTTTCTTACAGGATTATTTCAAAATTCTAAAACGCTATTCTTAATCGATTGTAAAGAAGCGGAAGGTAGATATACTGGTGGGGATGTAACACCAGTATGTCTACCCTTATTAAGGATGGGCAACTCGGCTTATAACGCAAAGCGAATTGAAGTTAACCATACTGCAAAGATATACGATGAACAAAGTAATTCGAAAATACAAAACAACGGATCAAAAAAACAACTTTGCCCGGAGATGGCAATACGTGCACCCAATAGACCAGATAATTTATTGCTGTAAAAGGTTGTTAACTTCCATAATCAAAGGAAGATACCATGCCAGTGCTAAGTTTTACCCATGAAGATAAAGAGTACCGTATCTCTTTTGCGTTGGGTCTTTCTTTGCTTGAGATATTAAATAGCACGGATACGACCATATTTTCCGCCTGTGGAGGTCTTGGGACCTGTGGTTTATGTTTTGTGCGTATCGAAAATGGGACTATAAATCCTGCGACGAGTAATGAAAAAAAACATATCAGCGATGAACAACTTCAGAATGGACTCCGCCTAGCATGCCAGGTCAGGCCAAAAGGGGATATTGGAATTACCATCCAAAATCCGCGAGGCCAACCATTATGGACAAATCTTCCCGATAATGAGGTTGTTTTACAAAATTCACCTCTGCATATTGTGCCAACATTGACACCAAACAAAGATACATATGGAGCTGCCGTGGATCTGGGGACTACCCATATTCGTATCTCACTTTGGGACATGGGAAAATATCAGAGACTCTCAGGACGCTTCGGCTTTAACCCCCAGTTTCGTTTTGGTGCTGATGTATTGACAAGGTTGATGGCTGCTTCTGAATCAGATGAGAATACCAGGATGATTAGTAACCTGGCAATAGATGCCGTAGGGGATGCAATGAGGGATATTGTAATGCGAGAATCCCTAAAAATTCACAGAATCAGGCAGATAGAAATTGTGGGTAACACTGCAATGTTGGCTCTTTTTACGGGAATCAATTATCATCTTTTACTACAGCCTGAATATTGGACGCGCATGATTGATTGCCAACCGAAAGATACCCGATCCTATGCGCTCTCTTGGGGACTTGAAGAAAATGTTGCGATTAAGATTAACCAGCCACTGGCTGGATTTGTCGGCTCAGATTTACTAGTGGGCGTGCTAGCCACTCAATTGGATCAAGGTCCATCTGGTTCTCTCTTGATTGACTTCGGCACTAATTCGGAGATTGCATTATGGGATGGTACAACATTGTGGGTAACAGCAACTGCTGGAGGACCTGCTTTTGAAGGTTGTGGAATCACGTGCGGTATGCCTGCTGAATCAGGCGCTATTTATAGTGCGGAATTACATAATGATACCTCGGAATTTTTATATAATGTCATTGGTGAAAATGAAGCCAAAGGTGTTTGCGGCTCCGGTTTAGTGGATGTGATTGCCTGCCTGGTTAAGTACGGCATAATAAAACGTCATGGAATTTTCTCTCAGAATATTGGTAGTGATGGTTATCAAATTCTAACAGAAAATGCAACAATCAAATTAAATCAGAGCGATGTAGATGCCTTTCAAAGAGCTAAAGCGGCTATAGGCGCGGGAATAAAATGTTTAATGATGAAAGCGGGGCTTAGCTTGAAAGATTTACAGCGAATTTGCGTTTGTGGCGCTTTTGGACAATATATAAATATCCAAAATGCTCAGAATATCGGCCTCTTACCAACCATCTCTTCTGAAAACATTGAACTATGCGGTAATACTGCCCTTGCAGGATGTGAATTACTGTTGCTTTCTCAAGATAGTAAGATTTCCCTCGCAACGGTAAAAAATAAAAGTAGGGTCATTAATATGTCCCAGATACCGGAGTTTGAAAATCTGTATATTGAAAATCTATATCTTCGACCCATACACATGGAATGAGTTCATTTTTAATTAAGTTGTGCGACTGGATTATTTTATGAGAAGCGAATTTATGTTTACGAAGAATTGTCTGAATGGTATAGGATAAAAAGACGTTTTTCTCAGCAAGCAACTGGGAGGTGATTATGTTAGAACAAATTGTTGCTGACTTCAATGAGGCCGTATTTGATACCGATCGGGAGAAGGCATTAAATGTAGTTCATGCTGCCCTTAAAAAGGGGGTGACACCAGAAGAAATAATCTTTCAGATCGTCATACCATCCCTGAGTTATTTTCTCAAAGGTGTAAGTGATGGGCAGGACATCAATCTGGCACAGCATTTCATGACATCCCAGATCGCAACAGAAGTGACCGAAGAGATGGTCGAAAAATTCCAAAAGGCTCCAGAAATCATCGGACGCATCGTCATTGGGACCGCCTACGGTGATTTGCATTCTCTAGGGAAGCGGATTGTGATCGGTTGTTTGCGTTCCCAAATGATCGAGGTTTCCGATCTGGGTGTTAATGTCCTCCCTGAAAAATTCGTTGAAGAAGCGCTTGCAAAACAAGCCCAAGTGATTGGGATTTCCACGATGATGGTACATACAGCCCGCGGGGAAAATGGCTGTCTCAAAGTGCGCGAAATACTGAAACAAAGAGGCCTTGAAGGACAGATTAAACTAATTGTAGGCGGGGCTCCGTACAATTTTGACCATGAATTGTACAGGACTGTACAAGCTGATGCCTGGGCTGAAGATGGGCTAGCTGCTGGAAAAGTAATTACCGCCTTGATCAAGGAGATACAGCCATGATTACCGGAATGAACAGACTGGTTGCCGCGATCAATGGAGAAACATTCGATCGCATCCCTGTATTCTGCAATCTTTTGGATCAGGGCGCCAAAGAACTTGGCATGTCTTTGCAGAAATATTACTCGAATGGGGAATATGTGGCTGAAGCCCAGATCAAGATGCGCGAGAAGTACGGTTATGATAATGTCTGGAGTGTCTTCTATGTTGGCAAAGAAGTCGAACTACTGGGATGCGATAAGGTTATTTACGCCCCGGATGGACCTCCTAACGTAGAAGACTTTATCATTAAAACCTATGATGATATCCACAAACTCCAGATTCCTGAGAGCATCAGCGACCACCCCAAATTCCAGGAACAGCTCAAATGTCTGCGTATTCTGAAAAGTGAAGTCGGTGGAAAATATCCCATTTGTGCCTACATCTCATCATCGATGACTTTACCTGCGTTATTGATGAGCATGGAAAAGTGGATGGAACTACTCTTTATGGGACCCGCCGAAGTACGCGATGAACTGATCGCAAAATGCCACAATTTTTTCGTCAAAGAAACAAATGCCTACCGCGAGGCTGGCGCGGATGTGATCATCTACTCGAATCCATTCGGCTCCACTGATACGGAACCTATGAAATACTTCATGGAGCATTCTCTACCCTGGATCGAAAAGGATATCGCTGCCGTAGGCACCACCGGTATAGTTTATTATTGTGGCAGTTCGCGTTTCAACAAAGTCATCGATATTGTGTTTGAACGAACCGGCCTCGGCGTATATTACCTCAGCCCATTGGATGATATCGCGGAGGGCAAGAAAATCATTGCTGGCCGGGGATTGACCTGTGGCGTAATAAACGATATCAAATTGATTGACTGGTCGAAGGACGAGATCCGCCACGAGGTCAAGCGTATGGTTGAAGCAGGTATGCCGGGAGGAAAATTCCTCTTTGGGACGCTGTTCATGCCATACAACATCCCGGAGGAGAATATACGCACAATGCTCGAGGCGGTCTATGAATTTGGCAGCTACGAAAAGTGAATGCAATGAATGAAAAAAACCTACTGCTGGTGGGTTGCGGAATTTTGAGAAAAGAGGTCAAGCTATTGATCGCGAAGAACAGATGGCCTGTTGATACCATCTTTTTCGATTCTGCCTTGCATATTGATTTCGGAAAGCTCTCAACATGCCTGACCTCCGACTTAAAAATTTTCCGGGATCGTGAGGTGATTGTCTTTTACGGCTGCTGTCACCCGCTGATGGATACAATTCTTGATGATGCTAAAACCTTTAGAACCACTGGTCAGAACTGCGTGGATATGCTCCTGGGGAATGAGCTTTTTACCGAAGAACTCACCAGTGGGGCTTTCTTTCTGCTTGAGGAATGGGCGCAGCGTTGGGATCACATTATAGCTGAAACTTTTGGAGACAGTCCCAAAGTGACCCGGGAAATTTTTCAGATGGACAGAAAATACTTGCTCGGTATTCGGACACCCTGTTCTAGCGATTTTAAAGACGAGGCGGAAGATGCCGCACGTAAGGTGGGTTTACCTCTACGGTGGGTAGACGTTTCCCTTGATCATCTCGAATCAGTTTTGCAGGCAACGATAGCGCGAAAACTGGAGGAGGTCCAATGTCAGAGACCTTGATCATTTCTGGAGACGAACTGGATGTTCAAAAAGAGCGCGCCAGAAAACTAGCTAAGGAGAAATCCTACCTCCAGTTGATCGTGAATTTGATCAATAGGTTGAGTGCGGCTCCGGGTCTTGAAGACACCGCTGAGGCTATCGTCAGGATCGTTCTCGAAAGTATCGGGGGGACGAAAGTAAGTCTGTATTATTTTATTGACATGGATATTTTCCATGTAGATGTTTTTGGTGAAAGAAAGAAACTCGATCACCTTGAAGACACCATGGTAAAAAAAGCACTTGAAACA
>PNNU01000121.1 GCA_013824385.1 Anaerolinea sp. | reverse complement strand
TCCCAATCCATTTTGGTTGTGCCGCTGAAAATCGGATCAAAAAATATAGGCATAATCACTACCCAAAGCTATAAGCCAAACATGTACACCAAAGATGATCGAGAGACCCTTGAATTATTAGCCGCCAATGTTGCCATAGCCATTGAAAACGCCCGTCTTTTTGACGAAGTTCAAAAACTGGCGACTACCGATCCGCTAACTCAATTATTTAACCGCCGAAAATTTGAGGAAACGGCTTCCAAAGAATTTGAACGTTCACTCCGTTATAACCGTCCCCTCTGCGCAATCATGATTGATCTGGACCAATTCAAGATAGTCAACGACACCTACGGACACCTAGCAGGAGATCAGGCTCTGGCGTCTTTGGCAGCCTTGTGCAAAAACAATCTGCGTAATATTGATATCCTGGCGCGCTACGGAGGTGAAGAATTTATCATTCTGTTACCTGAAACTACCCTACCCGAAGCCATGTCAACCGCTGAACGATTGAGACGCGAATGTGAAATAACCCCAATATACTCCGCACATGGTCAAATTTTAATAACCATTAGCCTTGGGTTGGCAGAACTAAATAAAACATGTAATACACTTGAAGAGTTGATAGATCGCGCTGACCAGGCACTGTATGCATCCAAACATGCGGGCCGCAACAAAACAACATTGTGGACCTTCCATCTTAAAAAGAGTTTATCTAATCATTGAAACCCACTTGAAAAATCATTCAAAAGAGAGTAAAGTATAGATGTACTCAAATCGATAGGCATATGTCTATGATTGGGAATATATCACGAGTCTATGCACAAAAAGATCAGGCATCGGCTGTCGCTTATGCCCCTTCTATTGTTTCGAATGATTACAAGAAAATAAACGAATCCAAAACGCAAGAAATAAATAAAGAAAACACTCGATCTGCCAGGGTAACCATCTCTGAAGAAGCCCTGAAACAATTGGGGTTGGTTAAAAAATCTCCGGGTTCAGAAAATACACCGCTTTCTTCTGGACAAACCAAGCTTTCTTCTGAAGAATTGAAACAAATTTCGGATCTAAAATCCCGCGATCAGGAAGTACGTTCACACGAATTGGCGCATGTGATGGTGGGCGGCAATCTGGTGCGTAAAGGCGCCAACTATCAATATCAAACGGGACCCGACGGCCAGCGTTATGCGGTTGGCGGCGAAGTATCCATTGATTCAAGTTCGGTTGATGGAGACCCGACTGCCACGATCAACAAAATGGAGCATGTTAAACGCACTGCCATGGCTCCGGCAGATCCTTCTGCTGCGGATCGTGCTGTTGCGTCATCCGCCGCACAGATTGAAGCCGCCGCACGTATGGAATTAATGCAAGAGAATACACACGAAGCGGAATCATCTTAATAATTTTAGTGAATAAAAAATCAGAAATAATAGTCCCACTAACTCGTCAATACCTGAAATAATACACTCTATTCATATTTTGACAATAAATAATCGACAGCATTGCAACAGAATTATGTTATTGATTCGATTGTTGCGCCAGCGCACAACGGAAACCACTGTCATAATCTGCATAAAAAGGACTCGCCCAAAAGCGTTCCGAACTACGAATGAGGTAAGGCCCTATTATCCATGAACCCCCACGCAAGATACGGTAGCTGCCTGTTTCAGGACCTAAAGGGTTTGCAAAAGTATAAGTTGTGGTTGGATATTCTCCGTAGAAGTCCTCGACCCACTCTGCTGCGTTTCCAGCCATGTCCATGGCTCCATATGGACTCGCCCCTTGAGGAAAACATCCCACCCTTGATAAATCATTCTTTATTTCAGAATAATTAGCTAATTTTTCATTCGGGTCGGTATTTCCCCAGGGATATTTTGCACCATTATTACCACGAGCAGCTTTTTCCCATTGAGCCTCAGAGGGCAGACTTCTTTCAACCCATTGACAATACTTCCTTGCTTGATACCAGGTAACATTTACAACCGGAAAATCTTCGTATTCGGGATTGCCAAAATAATGGCTAATGGAATATGAAGCCAGGGATACCGGTAAAGAACAAACACCAGCATTCACGCAATTAGCATACATGGCGTTTGTTATTTCGAATTGGTCTATCCAGTAGGAATCCAAGAAAACCGAGTGTTGTGGTTCTTCATCACTATCCCCCTCTCCGTTTACGGAACCCATCAGAAACTCTCCATTTGGCACAAATACCATAGTCATTTCGTCCTTTGGGGAGATAGTTGTGAGGAATTTTGATCCATCAATAATAGGCATCGTTGAGGTCAATACAACATCTACCGATGCATCTCCTGTTTCTTTTTTCATCCTCTCAACCACTGGTGTAGATGAGGAATTGGAGGACATAAACTCGGTAGGCTCAAAAATGATTTGTGAGCAACCCGAAATAAAAATATACAGGAACAAACTAAATTGTAGAGTACTCTTAGAAAATGAATTGATCTTTCCACCAAGTCTCATAACAACCTTTATTCTTGTCGGTCAATCAACCATTCATTATTGTTTTTCTTTAAAACAAAAGTGATTTTTGAAAGATCAAGCTCCGTATCTTCGTTGTTATAAGTCATGATGATTTTTCCATTGCAAATCACTCTTGCCTCAATTCCGTCATTTTGTGTTTCACGACAGGCCAGATCTTCCAATATAGTATCCACTGAAGTAAATGTATCCAACATTTCAAGTGCCTCCTCTTCCCACTCAGCAGAGGAGCAAGTCGAAAGCTGGTTGGCATCTTTGGAAGTTATCGCATTTAAATATGTCTTTGTAACTTCAACAGGGTTTATAAAAGTAACACAACTGGCATTCACAAGAACAACTATAAAGCTGATGATTTTCAAGAGAAATGGATTCATTTTGATCCCTTCCATACCAGTAATTGACATCATCATTACCAATATTGTAAAAATCAATCGTCCAAAACCATCCGCACCTGCTCAAGTGTTTTAAGCCAAACATCGTTTCTTACCATCCAGGCATCAGCAGTAAGATATTCATTCGCTGGCGCAGATAAACCGTGGTTTGGCAGGTCTTGAACGGCAGACCAAATGTTAATTAAAGGCAATTCGTAATCATAAGCTACCCTGGCAATTGCCAAATTAAGCGTCCAATCCTCTTCAATATTGTCCGCCTTGGTGGCAAGAATAGGTAACGCCCCAGAAGCAAGTATAATATCCACAACCTCACGTAAATTCTTTTCGAAAGTTAATTCAGCATAAGGTTTCCAATTTGTACCCATCGCCACAAGGACCACAGCTGGGTGACGCGTACGCAATTCGCAAACTAATGGGGTTTCATTAATCAGACATTGAGAATTTCCGGCAGCCAACCCGAATATTGGATTGAGCACACTATTAATACCCAATCCGTTTGCCGCTGTCACTGAATCTCTGACAAAACTCTCTCTAAAGAAATGCGAAGTTTCCTTATATCCTTGCGGAACGCTATATACACCCTTCACATACCCTGCCAAGAAGGTGTCGGTGGTGAACTGGCAATCACCTACTCTTGAGATTGCATGAGAATCAAGATTTGGATTTTCCAACGACTTTTTAAGAATTACCAGTGCTTTATCTGAAAACAGTGGGAGAACAGGCCAATTCCTCCATGATTCGGGAGAGAGTTGTGAATTTGGTTTTTTGGTCGGCGTTATTTGAAATCCGCTAGACAAATGAAAATTGGGGGAATTTCTGTATGTTACAGGTATATCTTCTTCAAAATATACCGTGGCTGTTTTGTTAGCAAAGGATAAAGAAATTGTTATCGATAAAAGTACTATAACGCTGAATCTTCTCACTTCAACCTCAATTCACATAAGCAGTATCTACTACAAAATATTATGCAATATCGAGGAGGCGTCTCAGTTAATGACAGTTTTTTTACAATTCTTGATTCAAGTGTCCTTACATGGATATGCATATAGTGTAACATTTTGAATTGGCAATTTCAAGCTGGCTTGCTTGTCTGATCACTTGTGGTTTTTTTCCCTCAATATTCTTCATGTATTTTTTCCAATCCTCTTGACAACTCCCATAATCTGCCTATAATTATTAATTATTATACAGTAGAGTATTTATTATGTCTGTCCGTCACGCTCTCTTAGGTCTGCTTGCTCAAAAGCCCCGCTACGGTTATGAACTGTGCGCGGGGTTTACTGCGCTCGTCGGCGGCAAAGAAAACTGGGATGTCAAACCGCCCCAGATATACACTACCCTGGCGCGCATGGTGGACTCTGGACTGGTAACTTTCAGCAACACCAACAGTCAGCAAAGCAAGGGGGAATACGCGATCACACCCATGGGACATGAAGAGCTGATGGATTGGTTCCGAGACAGTGACATTGAAGAGCCCCATCAGGATCCCTTCTACCTAAAACTGATGCTCTCCCTTGAACTGGATGAAGTGGATGCTTCACGCCTGATCGTTATTCAGCGTGCCGCGCTTTATCAGGAACTGCACCGCATCACCGAACAACGCCAAAATCTTGATCCGCAAAACCAACTGGCGCAAATGCTTTTGATGGATAAATCCGCCATGCACCTTGAGGCCGATCTGCGCTGGTTGGATATGATCGAATCCCGATTGGACGAAGTACAGCGGCAGCCGGCGCCCAAAGCAGAGCTGCGTCCGCGCGGAAGACCGCCGAGTCAAAACACATAAATGATTAAGTTATTATCTGTTTTGAAAATACAACAAGGAGAAATAAAATGGCAACTATTGAAGTCAAAAATCTAAGTAAAGTCTATGGCAGCGGAGAAACAAAAGTCACCGCTTTGGATGCAGTAAACCTCACCATCGAACAGGGTCAGTTTGTAGCAGTGATGGGCCCAAGCGGCTGTGGAAAATCCACCCTGATGCACCTGATTGGCGGTCTGGATCGCCCTACTGGAGGCAGCGTTTTCATAGAAGGCAGCGACATCTCAAAAATGAGTGACAATACGCTCACTGAACTGCGCCGTCGCAAAATGGGATTCATTTTCCAGTTCTTCAACCTGATCCCCGTGTTGGACGCCATCGAAAACACCGCCCTGCCCCTGATTTTGGACGGCGTTAAACCCGAACTCGCCCGCTCGAAAGCCAGCGAATGGCTCAGCCGCAACAAACTCGATGGCCGCGGCAAACACCGACCAGACGAACTCTCAGGCGGACAGCAGCAACGTGTAGCGATTGCGCGCGCCATGGTTTCTGACCCAATCATCATTCTGGCAGATGAACCCACCGGTAACCTCGATTCACGCAGCGGAGATGAAATTGCTGCCACCCTGCGCAAGATCGTCACAGATTGGAAGCGCACCGTGCTAATGGTCACCCACGATCCACGCATTGCAGCATATGCCGACCGCATCATCTTCCTCAAGGACGGCAAAGTAGTGGATGATACATTGTTGAATGGTTCAAATGGCGAGAATGCAAAACGCCTGAAAGAGAAAGTGGAGTCACTATGAGAATCCAATTGTTGTTAGCCTGGCGTTATCTTTGGGGCCGCAAGCAGCGCATGGTGCTCACCACACTGGCCGTTGTGTTTGGCGTCACCCTTCTCTTCGGTCTGAATTCCATGATCCCCGCCATGATGGAATCTTTTCGCCATAACATGGTCACCACCGCTGGTAAAGTGGATATTTCCATCTCAAGTGAATCAAACAATCCGTTTGATCAATCTGTCTTGAACGACTTGAGCGAAATAGACGGTATCAGCTACTACACAGGCATCCTTACCAAGACAGTAGTACTGCCTGAATCATTGGGCGGTTCGGTCAATAAACTGACCGGCGCCTCAGCCGTTACCGTTACTGGTGTGGATGTTACCACTGCACAAAACGTGCGTAACTATTCTCTGACTGACGGACGCTTTCTTGAAGCGGACGACACTTTTGCCACCGTCATTCCTCAGCTTTTAGCAGACAAAATGGAATTGAAAACTGGAGATGTTTTCACCATCCCATCAAGTGAAGGCGTGGCTAATCTGAAAGTGGTCGGCATTCTATCTCTGAGCGCTGCTGCCGGGTTGGATGAAATTCTTGTTCCCATGCCAGTGGCGCAAACCATCATCAATCTGCCTGGCAAGATCAACACTATCGATATTCTGATCAAATCCGGTGCAGATCGTGAAGCGGTCGTGGCATCAATCCTGTCAAAATTAGGATCCAATTTCAAAAGTGGAGCCATCCAGACAGGTGATGAGCTTGCATCCGCTTTAATCATGGGTGAATCGATGATGTGGTTGTTCGGCATCATGGCTTTGGCTATGGCAGGGTTTATCATCTTCAATACCTTCCGCACAGTAGTAGCTGAACGCCGCCGCGACCTGGGCATGCTGCGTGCCATCGGCGCCTCAAAACAGACCATCATGGGATTAATCATGGTTGAATCACTCATCCAGGGAATCATTGGCACTGGATTGGGTCTTGTGTGTGGTTACCTCTTCTGCCTTGGCCTGCTTTCAGGGGTAGGAAGTATTTTTGCAGGTCTTTTGCGAGTGACCATTGGAGGCCCGGTAATTACCTCAGTCAACTTAATCGGTTCGATTCTGCTCGGTGTTGGTTTTACTGTTGGCAGCGGGTATTTTCCAGCGCGTTCTGCCATGAAAGTAACACCCCTTGAAGCGATGCGTCCAACCCTGGGCACCATTGAATACCGTCAAAATAACCGACGCGCAATATGGGGACTGATTTTGCTTGCCCTGGCTGTCATCGGTTTACTCGTTGGTGATATAAAAATTGCCGGCCTTTCTGGCGTTGTTTTTCTGATCGGAATAATCTTGATCGCACCTGTGATGGTTAAACCAGTGGCGGATATCTTCGGCAGAATAATCTCATCTGTCTATCCACGTGAGGGTAGGCTTGCACAAGGGAACCTCACCCGCCAACCCTCACGAGCTGCCATTACTGCTTCTTCAATGATGATCGGACTCTCCATTTGCATCGCCTTAATGGCGATGATCACCAGTATTGAACATGGTTTCATCAGCTATTTGGATAAAAGTCTGGGTACTGATTACCTGCTAATGCCGCCTTCACTTGTTTTAGGCGGTGGCAACCTTGGCGCAAACCAGGGATTAATTGAACGAATCAAATCGATTGATGGAGTCGAAGAAGCAACGTCACTGCGCCTGGCAACCAGCCAGATAGACGGGGCTACATTACAACTCATCGGAATTGATCCTCTCGTTTATCCTAAAATCGCCGGGCTTGAATTCAGCGAAGGAGATTCAGAAAAAGCATTTAAAGCCATGTCTACTGGACCAGCTATGATCGTGAATGGTGTATTTGCAATCACAAACAAAGTGAAAACAGGTGATGTGTTAACACTCAAGTCACCCCATGGTGAAAAAGAATATACAGTTGTTGGAATTGGTTTCGATTACCTGAATGCAAAAATCGCAACCGGATACGTTTCTCAAACTGCCCTTTCACAAGACTTCAATTCAGAAAGCGATTTGTTGTTGTTGGTCAATCGAAAACCAGAGGCTACAGCCGAAGAAGTTACACCTGCTCTACAGGCAGTGATTAAGGATTTTCCATCCTTTAGTTTGATAGATTCTAATGATTTTAAGACTGAACAAATGGGTATGTTCAAGATGGCCATGAGCGTGTTCTATCTTATGGTGGTTATGCTCGCCGTTCCAGGCTTAATTGCCATGGCTAACACAATGAGCATTAATGTTATAGAACGCACACGCGAAATTGGCATGCTGCGGGCAGTCGGAGCCACCCAGACACAAGTAAAACGGATGGTCTTCGCTGAAAGTGTGCTGCTCTCTGCACTGGGAACCACCATGGGAATATTGGTTGGGCTCTTTCTCAGCTACTTGCTGGTTAAAGCCATCGGTGTCATAGGTTTTGATACTGATTTCTATTTCCCCATCATGGGGATAGTCGCCTCAATAGTCGTTGGTTTGGTTTTCGGCATTATCGCCGCCATGGTCCCGGCCAGACAAGCCGCTAACACTGTCATTGTGGAGGCGCTGCATTACGAATAAACAATTAAAACGAAACGTAAACTACAGAACCAAAAACCGTATAATGAAAAATGAAAATCGATTTCAAATATAGATTTTGATTCAAAAAATGTTTTCTAAAGAGGTAACTATGCTGCTTTATCTTAAACTTGCGTGGCGAAATATTTGGCGACACCGTCGTCGCACAGTCATTGTTATCAGTGCTTTAGGGCTTGGAATTATGCTGATGATGTTCTATGATGGCATGATTGTTGGATTTAAAGATGCCATTTACGGCAATGCTATCAAGGTTTTAGGCGGTAATATCCGCGTTCATGCCGAAGGTTATTCAGAAAGCACTCAAAATATTCCAATGTTTGAATTATCAAACGATCAGCAGATCATTAAGGCAGCGTATAACATACCTGAAGTTGTGACTGCATCAAGAAGGATCAACACTGGCGGGATGGCCACAAATCAAGAAGGCGCTTTTGCGGTTGGAATTATCGGTATTGAATCTCAAATAGAAGCCCAGACCAATCCAATGGCACAACATATAACTGAAGGAAGATATCTTAACGATGCAGATCAAGATTCCTTGCTAATTGGCAAAGGTCTTGCGATATTGATGAATCTTAAAGTGAATGATCGAATTACTCTGGTTGGTCAGGCGATGCACAATCAGATGCGGCAGCGCACCATGACCATTG
>PNNU01000120.1 GCA_013824385.1 Anaerolinea sp. | reverse complement strand
CGGAAGTGAAAAGCCTGCGTTCTCAAACAGAAGCACTGCTGAATTCGCATAAAACCATCCAGATCAAAGACGGTGCACTGGTGATCGGCTTTGCCAGCGAAGTGTTAAAATCAAAAATGGAAACCGCCGAAAACCTGGATGTCACCCGAAAAGTGATCAACCATCTGTTGAAAGTGGACCTGCCCATCACCTGTATCGTGGTGAGCGGCAAGTTGTCTTCTTCCGTTGAACTTGATGTCGATGCGGACGGCATCGTTGGAACAGCCATTAATTTGGGCGGCAAGCTCCGCCAGTAATAAACTAATTATCAGGAGAATAAGCATGGCAAAAGGATTCAATCGACCCGCCGGAGGCGGTGGTGGTATGGGCGGCGGAATGATGGCCCAGATCAAGAAAATGCAGGAACAAATGGCCATCGCACAGGAACAATTGGCGATTGAAACAGTCACCTCTTCTGCAGGCGGCGGCGCGGTGAAAGTTACCATGACTGGCGACCAGCATTGCAAGGAAGTGATCATTGACCCCGAATTGATCAAAGACGCGGATGCCGAAATGCTGCAGGATCTGGTGCTCAGTGCCGTCAACCTGGCCCTGGATGCATCCCGCAAGCTTTCTGAAGATAAAATGGGTCCCCTGGCCGGCGGACTTTCAGGTATGGGTTTCTAACCTGACTTATGTCCATTCTGCCCCAGCCGATTCAAAACCTGATCAACGCTCTCGAGCGCCTGCCCGGCATCGGACCCAAATCCGCGTCGCGGTTGGCGTTTCATATCTTAAGAGCGCCTGAAGACCTCTCAAGCCAATTGGTCAACGCGCTGACAGGGTTGAAAACGGCGACCGGGCAGTGCACCATCTGCTTTCACATCACCCTTTCCACCCAGGAACACTGTGAAATTTGTGAAGACGAAAAACGCGCGGACGGTACTATCTGTGTCGTCGAAGATCCTTTGGACGTGCTGGCGATTGAACGCACAGGCGGCTTTCATGGCCGCTACCACGTGCTGCAGGGCGTGCTTTCTCCTATTGAGGGTGTTGGACCCGATGACCTGAAGATCAAGCCCCTGTTGGAACGCGTACGCAGTGGCGAAGCAAAAGAGATCATCCTGGCAACCAATCCGAGCATGGAAGGCGATGCCACAGCACTTTACCTGAGGCAGCAGCTGCTGCCAATGGGCGTACGTGTCACCCGCCTGGCGCGCGGATTGCCAATGGGCGGCGATTTGGAATATGCGGATCAAAATACCCTGCTGCGGGCATTGGCCGGCAGACAGGATATGGGATAGTATTTGTAGGTATGTTCATGATTTTTTGTAGGGTGGGTTCGTTCTCCGAACCCACCTTTTTTATTAATGTCTTACTTTTGTCATTGCGAACCCTGGTCCATTAACTCTCAACACCCAAAGGTTTATCAAGGGTTTGACTCAAACCCACCATTTTCTCGTGTCAGGGTGAAGCACAAGGTCCCACGCAGGGGGAATCTCCACTTGTCTAATGTCATTGCGAACCCTGCACCAATGGCTCCAAATTCACAATGGTTAATCAAGGGTTCGCCTCAAACCCACCATTTTCTCATGTTAGGGTGAAGCAATCCCCTTCGAGGAAGAATTCATTTAACACAAAAAGATGGTTTGAATAAGAAACATCTCAACCCGTCTTTAATCGCAATAAAATGCTAGACTCGTAGTATGGGTCTAGCATCTTATTCTAAAAAGTAGTCTTTCACATGCAAACAAACCTAAAGAGCGAATCAGATAATTGCTAACGGAGAATTGGGGATTGCTTCACCCTGACAAGATATACATTCTGTCAGAAATGAAACTGCGATTAAGAAGACACTCTGAAGAGTTATTATTGCAGGGTTCGCAATGACAGTCATCGAGTCGTGCAGGGTTCGCAATGACAGAGATTATTGTTAGTGCAGGGTTCGCTATGACATGAATTCAATTACGAGGCCAGCATTCCGCGGTGAATCGCTACGGTGCCAAAATTGAGAGTTTCAAACTCCACTTTATGAAGGCCGCTGGCCTTCATTTTTGTTGCCAGGTCTTCGGCTTTCAGAAAGCTTTGTGTGGAATCGGGTAGATAGGTGTAGGCTTCTTTCTGACCTGTAACCAGCGTGCCGAGCAGCGGAACAACCCGGTTGAGATAGAAACGGATGAAGGGCGCCAGCAACTTGCTGCGCGGACGGGTCATATCCAGAATCAAGAGTTGACCGCCAGGCTTGAGCACTCGCGCCATCTCGGCCAGCGTTTGATCCACATTTTCAACGTTACGCACCAGGAACCCCGAAACGACCACATCAAAACCACCATTATCAAAAGGCAGGTGCATGGCATCTGTGTTGCAGCGTTGAATAGACTGCCATTCCTTGCCAGCCTGGAGCATGCCCAGGGTGAAATCCGCAGCGATGATGGAGGCGCCTTCAGTGAGCCTGCGTACTTCGCGCGAAAGATCCCCGGTGCCGGCGCCAAGATCCAAAACCCGGGCGTGAGACGGAAAGATAATCTTCGCCATCATCTTGCGGCGCCAGAATACGTCCTGGCCAAAACTCATCAGGCGATTCATCAGGTCGTAACGGCCTGCGATACGCGTAAACATGTCTCTGACTTGCTCAGCTTGCTTGGAGGGTTCGTTGGGGGTCATAGCCACGAATTATACAGGATTTGTGCGCTGTGAACGGCTTTGAATTTTGGTGCGCAAGCTGATCAAAGCGCGTTTGATGGGCGGAATCCGCACCAATAGCAAGACCAGCACAATACTGCCGTAGATTAGCGGTTCTCGAACGTTGCCCTGCAAGGTGAAGAAATTAGCCTTAACTATCAGAAAGAAATGAATCACTACCAGGGGAGCAATCACATACGCCAAACGGTGCAGACGCTTCCAATTTTTCTTCATGCGTTGTTTCATCTTCTTGAAAGAAGTTACTGCAAGCGCTAGAACCATACTGAATGCGGCCAGCCCAAACCAAATGTAAACCGTATTTTTTACAACATTGAAAATGAATTTGAACTCGAATCCATAATCCAGCCACAAGAAGGCCAACAAATGAACTGCGGCAAACATAAAACCGTAAACGCCCAAAGCTTTCTTGCGTTTTGAGAAATCCTTCCACTCTAAAATGGAACCAGCCGGGGTTCCAGCCAAAGATAAGATCAGAAAAATAAGGGCGGTCTTTCCAGTTTGATGTTCAAAAGTCAGGATGGGATTGACCGAATTGGGGTTCATAAAATTAATCAAAATAAGCACCAGCAAGGTGCCCCAGGCGCCGATGTGAACTGCAAGTCTAAGCCATTCAATTTTCTTATGCATATTAATAATTTACCTTCAAATCCATTCCATCATAGAGATGGGCGACCTGGTCTTCATAGCCATTAAACATGAGGGTCAGCCGGCGGTCGGTTTCGCCGATGCGCCGTTCGGTGGCCTGCGACCAGCGCGGATGATCCACATTGGGATTGACGTTTGAGTAAAAACCGTACTCATTGGGTGAAATCGCATTCCATAAAGTGTCGGGCTGGTAATCCACCAATTCGATCTTGACCAGAGCCTTGGCAGATTTGAAACCGTACTTCCAGGGCACCACCAGACGGATGCCGCCGCCGTTTTGTGCGGGCAGTTCACCGCCATACATGCCTGTGGCTAATATGGTAAGGTCGTGATTGGCTTCATCCAGCCTGAGACCTTCCTGATAAGGCCACGGATAACTGAGATTATTCACGCCAGGCATTTCGTCCGGGGCAAAAATCGTTTCAAACCGGACATAGGTTGCTTCAGAGGTAGGTTCAACAGCCTCAAGCAATCTTGCAAGCGGAAATCCCATCCAGGGAATGACCAGACTCCACCCTTCCACGCAGCGCATGCGGTAGACTCGCTCTTCGGGTTTAAACAAGTCGATCATCTCGGCAACCGTGAAAGTTTTCGGCTTGTTCACCAAACCGTAAACCTGCACTTCCCAGGGGGAGGTTTCAAACTTCGACGCGAGGGCAGCCACTCCCTGGGGAGAGGTAGTGAACTCATAATAATTGTTGTAATGTGTGGTTTGAAAAAAAGTGCTGGCTGTGTTGCCCAGTTCATCCGTGTAAGAATTTGAAGGTTCAGTTGGCGAAACCGACCCTGCGAGTGTATCTGTTGTAGACCCCTTCGGTAGACATGCCGCCAACGCGGCAGCCCCACCTGCCAGTACGACGCTGCGCATGAAATTCCGTCGCGAGAGGTAAACCTCTTTAGGTGTAATTTCTGCACGATTGATCTTAAGAGAAGCATACTTTTTAGCCATAGAAGCTCTGCAATCACATATCAATAATATTAGATACAATTTAGATAAATAATATCATAATAATATTAAATATTTACTTGATTTCGAAATCTCTGCTAATGTGTATAAAGTTTTGGTCCTATTGAAGATCACCAATATTCAACCGAACTGTGCCTCCCAAATTATCAAGAGCCAGGTCAATTCCGGAGATATTGAAATCAACATCACCTTCACTGGCTGCAACTTGTTGAATATTGTCTGCAATCCAATCTTGCACAGTGATCAACTCATCATCCATAAAGACAATTCCGGCGGCTTCAAACAGGAAGATCTTTGCTTCTTCCAGATTTGTCGATGAATGAAATGCTGCGAGAAAATCTGATTTTTCGGGTGCTTCCTGGCGGTAATACAATTCAAGTGCAGAAAAATTATCATCAGACGACATTCTGCAGGCACTTATATAGTATTTCAATTCTTGTCCCGCTGCCTTTTCATCCTGACAAACGAGTTGGTACTTTGCCATTAAGGGATCCAGTTTGGCATTGATTTCTTCAGTAGTAAAAGGTAATAATGCAGCGCTGGCATGTATTTGTTTTTCAGCCATTTTGCCGCTCATGATTCCAGACAGATTAATCATAGAACCCGTTAAGAACCAGACCAATGCAATGATAAGCATCACAACCTGACCCGATCGATTTTTCACTAACCTGTGTGTGTCGGTTTCAGGCAGTAAATAGGCATCTGAAGGGTTGTTCGGATCATAAGTAACCGTTACGCTTTTTCCGGCTGGATAAGCCGCAACAATCTCGGCTGCTTTTTCTTCCGAAGTTTCATGATAAACACCATTGAAATTTTGATAAGCGCCTGAGTGAAAGATGGAACCCATAACCGAATAGGAATACTCGATTTTTGGTTCGTAAAGCGTTCTCCTATACCCTGTGCGCAGCGTCCGATTGTAACGTTGAGATTTATGCTCTTCAACGGTTGCTCGATCAACCGTTCCGTTGGTTTTGGACCAACCGGCAACAGTTTTACAGCGGTTGATGTGTTTGGTGGTCGCCCAAAAAAGGAATAATCCAAATCCCCCGAGGATTAACGCCGGAAAAACCCAAATAAAGAAGAAATCCATGCTCACCTCCATTTGTCCAGATCAGTTTAGCACTTTTGAAGGAGTGATTTCAAGCATCAAACCGTCCTTTTCACTGAAACCCGGGTGCGTTGACGCCCCTCCGCCTTCATGATAAAATCTTGAAGCTATTCGCCCCCATTGTCTAGCGGCCTAGGACGTGGCCCTCTCAAGGCCAAAACACGGGTTCGAGTCCCGTTGGGGGCACAATTCTTATGTCATTGCGAACCCTGAACCTATATCTCTAAAAATCTTCATTGCAACCAAGGTTTTCACCACTAATCCGTTAGTTACTCATGTCAGGGTGAAGCAATCCCCAAATCAAAGTAAAAATAATGCTTGAACAACGTTGTCCCCTTCGGGGGGCTACATTCGGGGTACTTTTTATTTAAAGCAGATCCTGCAGGGTGCATCCCACCAAACGGGATGCACCCTGCGCGCTAATGCAACTTTTTGTTTTACAATTAATCAATTCTTATTCGCAATCATTGAAATTTTAGAGGGTATTCTAAAGGAGGGTTAACGTGTTTTGCACACATGTTTATTTCAACGGGAATTGTCAGGAAGTCATCGAGTTATATAAAAAAGCGTTTGGTGCAGAAGTTCTGACCATTATCCCAAATCAGACCTCTGGAAAAGAAAATGAAGTAATCCACTCAGAGATAAAAATTCATGATCAGACGCTGATGATGAACGATTTTGGGGATAATGAAGGAATCACCAAATCCTCAGGTTTTCAGTTGGTCGTTCAATTCCAAAGTATTGAACAATTGGAAGAATCATTTTCAATACTTTCTGAAAACGGCATAATAATTTTTCCAAAACAACCCACTGATTATAGTGAGTGTGTGGTTCGTTTCATTGATAAATTTGGTGTAACATGGGGAATGACCGTCTGAGTGTAACATGGGCAATGAAACCTGGGAGGGTGCATCCCGCTTTTGGGATGCACCTTACATTTATCCACCCGCCATCGCGCCCACGATCATGAATTCCTCGTTGCCCTGCACGACCGCATCTGGCAAGGGTTGATCCGGGTCGCTGAGCGAATAATCTTCGTTACACGCAAAAAAGCGGACGAAGGGTTGGCGTTCACCACTATTCCTGTTGCGCACAGTTCCGCGCAGCATCGGGTAGCGTGCTTCAAGCGCATTCAGAATCGTCCGCTGTGTCACCGGGCTGGCGACTTCCAAATCCACCACCCGCCCGGTATTCGCCAGCTTCTGCAAATGGTAAGGCAGCACCACGCGGATCATGGAATGACCTGCACCTCAACCGACAGCACGGGAGGCAGATCATGCACAATGGTCGACCAATGGTCGCCTGAATCCGCAGAGACATACACCTGCCCGCCGGATGTGCCGAGGTATATTCCGCAGCCTTTGAGTGTATCCACCGCCAGGGCATTGCGCAGCACATTCACATAGCAGTCCTGCTGAGGCAAACCATCAGTCAACGCCTCCCATTCATTGCCGCCGCTGCGGCTGCGGTAGACCCGCAGCTTACCGTCTGGCGGAAAGTGCTCAGAGTCACTCTTGATCGGCACGACATAAATGGTTTCAGGTTCGTGGGCATGTACCGCAATGGGGAAGCCAAAATCGCTCGGCAGATTGCCGCTGACTTCGTGCCACATGTCCCCTGCATCATCCGAACGCAAGACATCCCAATGTTTTTGCATGAACAGCACTCCGGGGTTGGAGGGATGCATGGCCAGGCTGTGAACGCAGTGGCCAACATCCGCTCCGGGATCAGGCAATTCATAATCTGAGCGCAGCCCCTTATTGATCGGAACCCATGTTTGACCGCCGTCCTCGCTGCGGAAGGCGCCTGCCGCCGAAATTGCCACATAAATGCGCTTTGGGTCTGCCGGGTCAAGCAAAATAGTATGCAAGCACAAGCCGCCGGCGCCGGGTTGCCACATATGCCCTTTCACGTCGCGCAGACCCGCCAATTCCTCCCAGCTTTGACCGCCGTCCTTTGAGACAAAAAGTGCAGCATCCTCCACGCCGGCATAAACCAGGTCAGGGTCGTTCAAGCCTGGCTGCAGGTTCCAGACCCGCTTAAATGCCCAGGGTTTTTGAGAATCATCGTAAAAAAGATGCGTGCCGGGGTCGCCAATGTATGAGAAATCATTATTCATCGCAATCCAGGTGTTTCCGCCGTCATCAGAGCGCTGGATGACCTGTCCAAACCAGTCTGAGGTTTGCGAGGCATACAGCCGGTTCGGATTCACAGGCGAGCCGTTGACGTGATAGATCTCCCATCCCGCAAAATGCGGACCGGAGACCTCCCACTTTTGGCGTTTTTCATCTGAAGTCAAAATAAATGCCCCCTTGCGCGTGCCCACCAATACTCGTACATGACTCATGGAATAACCTCCTGAAAATGCCCAAATTACAAATGAGTATCGTTAACCCGCGGCAGATTTATTCCACGTTCAATAGTACTGTGCGGTATAAGTGATACAAATCGATTATAGAATATTTATTTATTACTTTCAAGACACAAATTGTCTTATTTACACAACATTGGTTTTTTTGATTTTTCATCCATACCAAAGTGTTGTTTTTACAAAAACCAAGACCCGAATAATCTTAAGGCACCAATCCATAGGGGGTTGACGCGTCGTATATTTCAATCACGCCATCACCATCAGTGTCTGTCCATCCAAAAAGTAAAGTGGGAGTCCAGAACTGGTTGCTTTCAATTCGACCACTCACATCAGCCAGTCCGTTTGGCCACCAATGCTCCCAGCCCATGCCGTGCTCTATCTCATGGAAGAACACTGACCCGGCTGCGGAATTGAGCAAAAGATTTTCATCAGATACATTAAAAGCGATATTGACGCGCTGAGATCCTCCAGGCAGACACCCTCCATTGAGAGACACTCCCAGACCGCCGTACTGCCCGACATAGGAGTTATTGGCATCCAGGTCTATCTCGACCAGCCAATCAAAATTGGCTGGGTCCATACCGGTCAGTGTTCGAACCTCCGCAGCGGTCAACGCTTGTCCGGGATTTGGTGGTGCAGAGACAAAAACGGTTTCCATGCGGTCAACCTGCAATATGGCGTCTGCCAAACCGATGGATTTTGAATATTCCAACCACCGGTTATTAGCCTCTGCCTGTGCCGCTGCCAGAGGTTCAAGTAATCGTCTTGGGTCAAGGCCGGTATTGCCATAATCAACGATAACCACAAGCATGCTAAATTTACCTGTGGGGTGGCAAAATCCGTTTTCAGCGATGAGATCGTAAGATAGCGCGCCAGTGAATCCGTTATCAAAGATGT
>PNNU01000119.1 GCA_013824385.1 Anaerolinea sp. | reverse complement strand
GCCGGGGTTCATCGTACCTGCGCCAATCTGGCTGTAATACGGCTGCCAGATCAGACAGCCCTGGTCTGCCCAGAATTTATTCAGGGTCATGATTACGGATTGAAAATCAAGGGGTTCTGTCATACATCCTCCCGCGCTTGCGGCGAATTTTTAAGTGTTCCAATTATACCCTGACGGGAATCAGAATCATCTTTTTTTAGCAAGTAAATTTTAAGATATTGAGGGTATTGATTATTTAGTCAAGAAAAACAAAAGCCAAAACAGATTACTTTTAGATTTATATAACCGCTAAATTGGATTTGAACTAATCCAAAAAGCCACAGCATATGAAAAATCATTAAAAGGCAGTGTGGTCGGATTCCAATGTAATTTATTGCAGATATCAGGTAATGCACCTTGAAAAACTTGATATCTTCGAAAAATCATTTCACCACCAGGAACAATGTAACGAGGATCGACTTCAAGGCTTAACCAATTTCGAACTATCAGAACTAAGTTTTCTTCATTGTTATCATGTCCAAAAATGTCCTGCCCTGCAATATCAGAAATAAATTTTTGATAACGATATGATTCAATATCCAGAATGAGACTAACTTTTTCTTGTTGATAAGGTTTACCAAATTGTTTACACCCAAGATCCAGCCCTAATTCCAGCGGCATATTAAAGCGAGGTAATCCTGAAGTAATGTCAAGCTCTGTTCGAGATATATCATGAATGCTATATTTACATTCCGAAATGATTTCTAGGATTTTTTCAAGTCTTATTTGTCCTGCATTACTAGCTTCACGAGCACATCTTGGACGAAAACCGATGTCATGAATTGTGAAAACAATTGCCTTTAAAAGGTGAGCATATTCATTATCAAAAGGGCAATTAATAAATACATTCTTAAGATAGTTTACAGAATATCTACTCATAGACTATCTACGAAACAATCTCAAAAATTATAAAAATATAAGAAGGATATTGCTTAGTAAGCATAAAATTCCCCATGATTGTATTTGACTATGGGCGTTTACATGTCTTTTCTTTCACTAATAACTTCATTGATTGCTTTTTTGATTTTCTTTTCATCAACCTTGTTAATCAATATTGGAAATAATATCTTTCGAGGTGATTTTGGGGGTAATGGACCAGAATAATAGCTATCCCTTTCACGAATTCGGCCATCAATTCCATGAATGACAAGATCACTTTTTTCATTCTTTGCAATTAATCTTGCTGCATTAATGGCATCATATTGAGTAGTGTGTATGGATCGAACCCTCTTTGTGGTTTCTCCTCTTACTACCCATTGACCATTTCTCAGGACAACATGAATGTTTTTTGAATGGTTCTTCTCCATCTTCAATTCCTTTTTTATATCAATTATATCCATCTCAATTATACAACTAGAAGCTTGGTAAAAAAGTTGGAAATTTGGTATTTTTGGTCTTTTTCTATAAATATGGGATAAGAGACTAATAAAGTAGCAAAAAAGTTATTGGATTTGTTTAAAAAATTCGGGGGTGTTTAACTTTCTTTCGAGCAAATAGGTCAAATAGTGATTCATCAGCGCTTCAAGTTCAACCCTGGTTTTCGGCGTGGGGTCGGCTTTCAATGAGGTTTTATAGTCACTGCGTTGAAAATGGCGCATGAAACGCAGCGCATCCATGGAGATCAAACGGGAATTATCACTTCTTGCCCCACAGCTCGGACATAAAACACCGCCTTGTTCAGCTGAAAAGAATTGATCCTCTGCCTGGATCTCTTTGCGGCATTTTGCGCATTCAAATAACATCGGACGGAACCCCAACAGATCAAGCAAGCGCATCTCATAATAGCGCAGTGGCACAAAAGTATCCTGGTTCTCAGATAAACGTTTTAATGTATCTACCACCAGTTGGTAAAGCTGCCAGTTCTGGCCTTCTTCGAAGGTGAAGCGGTCTAAAAGTTCAATCACATAAGCGGCACGTGTCATTAACTGCAAGTCTTCTCGCAGCGCAGAAAAAGCGTCAATGGTCTCGGCGTCGGTTACGATCCACAACTCGTGGGCTCTGGCCAGCATTAAGGTGCAATGTGAAAAAGGTTCGAGGTGTCCGGCTTTTCGGGATTGCATCTTGCGCACGCTCTTGGCAATCGCGCGCAGCTTTCCGTGAGACTTGGTGAATATGGTCAGCAGACGGTCAGCTTCACCCCAGTTGGTATGGTGGAGCACAATGGCCTCAACCCGCAGAGATCTTTCCGCTTTGGGCACACAATCCTCAGATAAGGTCTTTAGGCGTAAACGCTCCCGGCAGCAGCCCATCCACTGTGGTCTCCAGATGGATCTTTCCGGTAGCATCCACAATTAATACGCGCATGGTAAGGCTGAACTCAGCCATCACCTGCCGGCATGAACCGCACGGGGTACCCCCGTTCTCGGTGGCGCATACCAGAGCCACAAAATCACGTTCGCCCTCAGAAACAGCCTTGAAAATGGCGACCCGCTCTGCGCAAATGCCAGTTGGAAAAGCCGCGTTCTCAATGTTGACGCCATCATAAATCTTGCCAGAGGAGGTTAGTAAAGACGCCCCCACCCGATACTTGGAATATGGGGCATAAGACCATTGTCGGACTTGAATAGCCGTTTCAATTAATTGTTTTTGAAGTTCAGGGGAAAGTTGCATTTAAGTATTCTCCAATTCGTTGATTTGTTGCCTTAGGGCGCGAACCCTGCCCACTCGCCGGCCGCGTACTTCTTCCACAGTTAATATCCAACCTTCAACTTCAAGCCGATCACCTTCAGCAGGTACCCGACCTAACTCACTGTAGAAGAATCCTCCCAGGGTATCGGTCATATCCGGGTCGAGGTGGGTGCCAATGGCATCATTGAAATCGTCCAATGATACACGCCCTCTAAAGAGCACTTCTTCCTCGTTTATTTTTTGCACAAGTAATTCTTCGCTTTGATCGTATTCATCACGAATCTCGCCAACGATTTCTTCGACGATATCTTCGAGCGTTACCAAACCGGCCATGCCGCCGTATTCATCCACCACGACCGCGATGTGAACACCGTTGGCTTGCATTTCAGCCAAAAGCTCATCCACTTTCTTGGATTCGGGTACAAAATAAGCTTTACGCAGGAATTTTTTGATGGAAACTTTTTCGCTGGTATTGCCATGAATCTTCAGCAAGTCTTTGGCATAAAGCACACCCACAACGTTGTCGATCTCATCATCATAAACCGGTACACGTGAATGGCCTGAATCGATCAAGGCATTGATAGCCTGGTTCAACGGCGTTTTTACTTCCAGGGCTAGCACTTCCATACGCGGAACCATGATCTCACGGCAAAGAGTTTCGCCAAACTGGAAGATCGAATAGATCATCTTGCGCTCGTCAGGTTCAAGATCCCCTTCAGCCTCTCCCATTTCGACCCAGGTCTTCAGCTCATCCTCTGTTACCGAACCGAGTGAGCGTTGGGTCTTGTGATTGGTGCCCTGCAGCCAGATCAAGGTTTTCGTAATGGGACTGAACACAACATCAATAAAACGACCTAAAGAGGTCAAGCGCAGAGCCCAGGTTTCGGGATCTTTGAGAGGAAATCTTTCAAATGCAAATTCCAGCATCATAATAACCAGCAGTAATGCTGCCAGAATGCCAATCATAGCGCCTAATGATAGATTTGCCAGTTCATAAGTGCAGATCGCCCAGGTACATGCCGCCAACAGGATATGGGTTAACGCCACCAATAAACGCAGGGTAACGCGCAGCCGGGGTTTTTCTAAAAAAGTAATGGTTTCTTCCAATTGTTGGGGGTCTTCACTGCCAAGTTCGAGCAATTGGGGCACCCTTACATTTACCAGAGCTGCTCTTAAGAATGAAAAGAACAGATCAAGTATCAGAAATATGGCGCCCAATATCCAGGCTAAAAGCATGTTATTTATCCTTCATTTTTCTGGCAGGAACGCCCGCCACTACTTCTCCATCTGCCACATCGTGGGTTACTACTGAACCGGCGCCAGTTTTGGCACCCTTGCCGATATTCAACGGTGCAACCAACATGGTATCACTGCCGATGAAAGCATCCGCACCAATCACGGTGGGATGTTTGTGTTCACCATCAAAATTGCAGGTGATGGTACCTGCTCCGATATTCACGTTCTCACCAATGGTGGCGTTGCCGATGTATGAGAAATGTCCCATTTTCACGCCAGCCGCCAGGGTGGAATCTTTTACCTCGCCAAAATTGCCCATGTGTACGCCATCGCCCAGGTGCGCGCCCTTGCGCAGATGGCAGAAGGGCCCCATACCCACATTGTCTCCCACAACAGCCCCTTCAATCACCGAGGCCAATAAATGGCAGTGATTGCCGATGGTGGAAGCATCAATGATTGTATTCGGGCCAATTATGCAGTCTTCACCAATGCTGGTGCCGCGGCTCAAGCGAGTACCTGGGTGAAGGATGGTGTCTTTGCCGATGGTGACTCCCTCTTCAATATAAACCAGATTGGGATCAATCATACTCACACCTGCCGACATAAAGGTCTCGTTTACCCGTCTGCGGATGATGCGCTCGGCTTCTGCCAAATGGATGCGGTTGTTCACCCCCAAAGCTTCTTCTTCATCATCCAGTTGGATCGAATCTACCTTACTGCCTTCATCTACGGCGATGCCGATCAGGTCAGTGAGATAATATTCACCCTTGGGAGATAGTTTCACTTTTTTCAAAGCATTCCACAGCCAACCAGAGGAAAAACAGTATGCGCCAACATTCAATTCATCAATCTTGAGTTGATCGGGGCTAGCCTGGGCTTCTTCTACAATCGCCCTAATCTCTCCGTCCATGCCGCGCAAGATGCGCCCAAATCCACGGGGATTGTTTGAGTGAACAGTCACCATGGTCAACGGACCCTGGTTCGAACTCTGGCATTGAACCAATTGCGTGAGTGTTGCAGCGGTTAATAGGGGCATATCCCCTGCAATCACCAGAACAAGATCGCCTTGACCTTTAAGTTCAGATTCAGCCACCATTACCGCATGAGCAGTGCCCTGACGTTCAGCCTGTAACACAAAACGTGCACCATCACCCACAGTCTTTTTCACTGCTTCGGCGCCGTTTCCTATAATGATTACCGGCTGATCTGAACCGACGTCTTTGGCCGCCTGAATGGAATAGAGGATAAGAGGTTTATTGTTGACTGGATGAAGGACTTTGGGCAGGTCAGATATCATGCGTGTGCCTTGCCCTGCCGCCAGGATGATGGTATTAAGTTTCATGTCTCACTCCTATCGAGAGCCGCCAGCAGATAAAAAAACGAGCAACAGCATGGATGAAACATTGCTGGCTCGCCTTCCGGGTCGTAACTAATAAGCAGCGACCTCTCTCATTATTTTATAATACAAAACTGTTTCAGGCTGGGGCACCTGGATTCGAACCAAGATAATCAGATCCAAAGTCTGGTGTGCTGCCATTGCACCATGCCCCAAGGGGAACTCCTTAATCGTGGTCATGATTTTAACACAAAATAGTTGTTAAGCCAAACTCTCTTTTATATTAAGAAGGTCCAGTAAAACCTATTTTGCTGCACAAGACTTTGTAATCTCAAGAGCCTCGATACCGTTCAAAGCACTGCGAGAACTGGTATCCAGTGAAGGTGTGAGGCCACAAAGATCAACCCGCGATACCATGGCTTTGATCTGATAAAACAAGGGCAGCATCGGAAGATCATTTGCCAGCATTTGCTGGGTGATTTGATTTTTTTGATTAAAAGTATCCATATCCAGACCGGAATTCAACATGGCACTACAAGCTTTATCGTATTCAGTGTTGGAATAACCCGTCAGGTTGATGCCGCCATATTTTGTTCCCAACCAGGAGTTCTGTTCGGAAGGAATTTCAGATGAAACGTACAAGAAACAGGAGGGCATGTTCCCTGAAGACCAGCCCAGCTGTGCAAGATCAAAATTTCTGCCAAACAACGGCCCCTCCGGCCCAGCCGCAAGTAATTCAGAAGGTGCGAGAAACTGAGCGGTTACTTCCACACCGCAGTCCTTCATGGATGAAATTATTATTGCCGCGATCTGACGATTTTGTTCAGTATCCACGACATTATAGATCACACTGAATGGCGTGTCGTTAAACACATTGGGCACAGCTGAAGCCGTTCGGGGAGTATTAGGATCACCGTCTTGATCTTTCCAACCCACTTCTTCCAGCAGCGCTTTGCCTTTTTCAGAATCAAATCCAAATACCGGCAGCCCTTGAACAGCCAACGGATTGGTGAGTGGCAAATACGTTGGTGGAATTTGAGACTGACTGAAGAGCACGTCGCTAATAATCGCAGGTCGATTAATACAAGAGGCAAATGCCTGACGCGTACGCAGGTCGCTGAAGAAATCGAAGCGGTCTTCGTAAGGATTATAAACGGCATCATATGAGGCCGGTTTGATGCCAAAATTGATGGCTTCCCAGGCGGGACCCTGGCCAAAATAGGAGGTTAATTTACCTGCAAGTTCAAGTTCTCTTATCGTTTGGATTTGGTCTTCAAGACCCGTTGATGTATCCATAACATCGCACTCACCGTTAACCAGGGGAGAAAGGTCAGCATCAGGCACGGTTGGTAAGAAGCGATAGACCAGTTCGTCAAATTTGGGCAAGCCTTCTGAAGCTTTGAAGTAGTTTGGGTTCTTGACCAGGCGAATTTCGCTGCCCGGAATCCACTCTGCAATCTGATAAGCACCCCAACCCATGGGAATCTTGTTGGTGATTTCGGCGGAATTTAAGTCTGACGCCGAGAAGGTTTCAAGGAGATGTTTTGGCTGGGGGAGCCAGAAAAAGCTGGAAGGTCTGGTCGTAAGATAGCCTGGAACACCCGTCCATTGAATAGTTTGGGCGTTGACTGCTTCGTATGCGGCCGTGCGATTAATATTTGTTTTTATAACCTTGGTGGCCGGGTCGGCACTGAGTTGATAGGAATAAACAGAATCGTCTGCGGTGAGTACGTTACCATCTGACCACTTTAAATCAGGCAGCAGATTGAATTCAGCGGTCATTTGAACCAAATTTAATGGCGATGAACCATCCCATTCCAACGCGCAAGACTCCATGGTGCAGCCTTCAGGGAATACTTTGACGCCTTTTTGCAATGACACCACTTCCCCTTCGGTGTTGGTCACCTTGTCTCCCTGGCTGACGGCTGCTGCTTGCAGTTTGACCCCGCCATTTTCAATAGAGGGTAATTCATCCAAGATTACGGGGACAGGTATGTTATTTTGAATGTCAATCGGACCGTCGTAAATAGCTTCAAGCACACTCCACATAGCCTGACTTGAACCGGCATATAGATACAGAGTCTTGGGTTCTTCTCCCAGGCATATGGTCAATTTTGATGCAGCTTTGGAGGTTGGGGTAGGTGCAACTGTTGGTTCAGGAGTCGCTGTAGTCGGAGTGGCCGAAGTGTTTTTTCCCGCACATGATGAAAGCGCCAGACTTGCCACAATGGCGATCAAGCTAATTTTGGCAAGTAATTTTTGATAACGATAATCCATCTGACTTCTCCTGAAAAGTATCCCTTAAACAGATTATAAAGCATTGTGGGATTAAAAAGACAGACCCCGTATTGCGGGGTCTGATGTTTATGTAAGATATTTTATGATTTGCCGCGCATACGTGGATCGAGCACATCACGTAGAGCATCACCAACCAGGTTCCAGCCCATGACGAACAAAACAAGAATGAGTCCCGGCCAAACCACAATATACCAATATTGCGTCAAACTTGTGATCCAGTTTCTGGCGAAACTCAAAATCTGGCCCCAGTCAGCATACCCAACTTCAGTACCAATACCAAGGAAAGAAAGGGTCGCGAAACTGAGCACAACATCACCAATGGCCAAAGAAGCATAAACCAGGGTCGGAAAAACAGCATTCGGTAAAATGTGTTTGAATAAAATGCGGCTGTCTTTTACACCAACCACACGTGCGGCCAAAACATAATCGCGTTCCTTGACTGACAGAATATCGCCGCGGATGATTCTGGCGTACCCCATCCAACCAAAGGCTATCAAGGCGAGTATGGAAGGGACCAAACTCCTTCCGATGACTGGCGTCAAAACAGCTGCCATAATCATAGCTGCCAGAATGAAGGGGAGTGTCATAAACACATCCACAAACCTCATTAAGATATTGTCTACGATACCGCCGTAATACGAAGAAACTGAACCAATAATCACGCCGATTAAAAAGGTTGCGACTACGACGATGAAACCGGTCTTGAAAGCAGTTCGGGTGCCCCAAACCATGCCATAAAAAATATCATACTGACCTTGAGAGGTTCCCAACAGATGAACCCATTCATCTTTGCCGGTTAAAGCATGATACCAAAATGGAACATCAGGAACGTTTTTCTTCCAAACGGAACCCATAGGTTTTGGTTCAGCAGAAAAACCATCTCGAGGAATCTTGTATGGATCTTTACCCACAGGAGGAGCAATTACTGGAGCAAATATTGCAATCAAAATAAAGAAAATAATGAGGATGAACCCAAAAATGGAAGCAGGAGTTTTAACTAATCCCTTAACAATCCTGAAATTTTCAGGGCCAAGAAAACGTTCCAACCAACTAATCTTGCGTTCTGATAAAGTTTCTTTAAGTAATGAGTTATCTCCAGCAGGAATCGTGTTATTCATCAATATTCTCCTTGTTAAGATAACCGAACGCGAGGATCGATGATTCCATAGAGGATATCAACAACCAGGTTGGCTGTAATTAGAATCATGCCATTAAAAAGTGC
>PNNU01000118.1 GCA_013824385.1 Anaerolinea sp. | reverse complement strand
CCTGGTAACGGGTCAGTTTGATCCAACCAAACAAAAAGCGGTATGGCCTTCCACGGGCAATTATTGCCGCGGCGGCGCGTACGATTCCGCGCTAATGGGATGCGAATCCATTGCGATCTTGCCGCAGGGTATGTCTCGCGAACGTTTTGACTGGTTGAAGAATATTGCCAGCGAAGTGATTGCTACCCCTGGAACAGAATCAAATGTCAAAGAAATATTCGACAAATGCTGGGAATTAAGAAAATCAGGTCAAGATTTGATGATCTTTAACCAGTTTGAAGAATTTGGCAATTACATGTGGCATTACGAGATCACCGGGCATGCCATTGAAGAGGTACTCAAAAAAGTATCACGTGCTGGCGATAATTATCGCGGCGTGGCATTAACCACCGGTTCGGCTGGGACGATTGCATCAGGTGATTATCTGAAACAACAATATCCCATGAGCAAAATCATTGCCAGTGAGGCGCTGCAGTGTCCGACCTTGCTCAATAATGGTTTCGGTGCCCACCGCATCGAAGGCATTGGTGACAAGCATGTGCCCTGGATCCACAATGTTAAGAACACTGATTTTGTAGTGGCAATCGATGATAACGCCGTGGTCAACATTTCGCGCCTCTTCAATGAACCTGAAGGCCGCAAGTATTTGATTAAAAAAGGTGTTCCGCAAGAAGTCATTGAACACCTTGATTTGTTGGGTTTTTCAGGGATTGCCAATACCTTGTCCGCAATCAAATTCGCCAAATATTATGAATTGACTGAAAATGATATTGTCTTTACCGTCTTTACTGACTCAATGGAACTTTATGGCAGCAGGATCAAAGAAATGCACAGTGAAATGGGTCCATTCACTGAATCGGATGCCGCCGCGGTTTACGCACAATATCTGCAGGGAGTCACCAGCGACAATCTGTTGGAATTGACTTATGAATCCCGCAAGCGTGTGCATAATTTAAAATACTTCACCTGGGTGGAGCAGCAAGGCAAAACCTATCAAGAAATTCAAGACCAATGGTACGCACCTGACTACTGGACGGATGTTCAAGACCAGGTGGGCAAGGTTGATGAATTGATCGCCGAGTTTAATGACAGGGTCGGAATCAGTAAATAAGAATTAAACTACTAATATTAGTCTGGGTCTGATTGATTGTCAGACCCAGACATTTTTTAACCAGAATCAGCTACAATATTGTTGAATTGTTTTGTGGGATGTTTAAGGAGGGGAACCATGAATTCATTTTCTGAAAATGCCCTGATTTTGGTGGCGGTTATTCCCAATACCAAAGATTTCGAAATCGCGCGTTTGTTGGGCTGGTATCGCATTCCATTGCGAATGGCGCCAAAGATCATTGATGTTGATTACCTCGCTTTTTATCAGACCGGCAGTTTTGGTTACGAGCACCGTTGGAGAATAGAATACTTCGCTGAAGTTCTGGGGCACGAATTGACCACACGGGGCGCCTTACTCAAAGACGAACTCGATCATCCACGTGCAAAAGAAGAGTATTTCAAGATCCAAATCGGACCAATTGAAAAGCTTTCGCCACCCATCCCCGCTGGAGAGTGGAAGAGGATCACTTTCTTATATACACTCGGTTCATTGGCGAACGAAGCTCGTATTGTGAATGATCTAGTGGTAAAAGCCGACGAACGCGAAATATTGTGGAAGTGTCTGCGGGAAAGAAAACAAACCTACCATCCCGACGACAATAGCAAACAATTGAAACTTTTTTCTGATGACGAATTATTACAACTGTTAGGCCAAATGATTGTGCCTGCTGCCGATCAGGACTTTACTAATATTTAATTCGTTTTCATTGCTGGTAGAATTGGAACACGTACACTCTTGATCAACTCATTTATTGGAGTCTCAATGCTCACTTTGATCAAAAACGGAACTTTGGTCACCGAAGAGAATAATCTGGTCGCTGATTTGTTATTTGAAGATAACAAGATTATTCAAATCGCTGAGAGGATAGACCCTGGCAAAAATATGAAAGTGATTGATGCCAATGGGCTCTATATCCTGCCGGGTGGAGTGGACGTTCATGTTCATCTTGACCTGCCCATGTTTGGTACGGTATCTTCTGATGATCATTATACTGGCACCAAGGCGGCTGCATTTGGGGGGACCACAACAGTTATTGATTTTGTATCTCAAGACAGTGATGACCTGATTAAAAATGTGAAGGCACTCAAAGAAAAAGCAGCCTGCAAGGCGGTTGTGGATTATTCTTTTCACGCCAATATCACTCATTTAAATGAAACAGTTGAAAGGGATATCCCTTTGCTGGTGGAAGAAGGTATAACCAGTATCAAAGTGTTTACGGCCTATAACAACCGGCTCCGTCTTCAGGACGGGGAAATATTCAAGGTCATGCGAATCGCCCGGGATCACGGCATACTTACCATGCTGCACGCTGAAAATGGAGATGTGATCGAGATTATGGTCAATGAAGCCATTGCTGCTCAACATTTGACGCCAGATTGGCATGCCAAGACGCGTCCGTCTTGGGGGGCTGTGGAGAGCGTGATGCGCGCTTCAGCAATCTCAGCCATGGCGGATGCTCCGCTCTATATTGTGCATATGAATGCTGGCGGCGAAGTGGATTTAATGGAATATGCCCAGAAACACGGGCTCAAGGTCTTTGGAGAAACTTGTCCGCAGTATTTGTTCTTTTCAGAAGATGACCTTACCCGACCTGACGGCGCAAAATGGATCTGTTCTCCCCCCATGCGCACCAAAAAAGATCAAACTCGTTTGTGGCAGGGTCTCGAAAAAGGAATAATCCAAACTATTGCCACGGACCACTGTCCTTTTTTCTATGAGGGGACTAAGACAATCTTATATGAAGGAAAACCGGTTGCCATTCCAGGGAAGGAACTGGGCAAAGGTGACTTTACCAAAATTCCTAATGGTTTGCCGGGGGTGGGGGATCGAATGCCCATCTTATGGACAGAAATGGTCGTTTCAGGGAAATTTTCAGCAAATCAATTTGTGAAGTTGACATGCTCCGATCCTGCGAAATTATTTGGGATGTATCCACAGAAAGGCACCCTGCAGGTTGGCTCGGATGCTGACCTTGTTTTGTGGGATCCGAAGAAGAGACTTGAATATGGAGTAGCCTGGTCACAACAAAGGACAGACTACAACTTGTACGAAGGTTGGAAGCTTCAAGGTTATCCTGTGCTGGTTTTCTCACGTGGAGAATTAATAGTTGACCACGGCAATTGGTTGGGGCAACCTGGCCGTGGCAAATTCATTTCGCGTAAGCCATTCAACCCCTCAATTTTAGGTTAATCTACCCATGCTTATATTAATCCCCATAATTTTGCTGCTCTTATTCGCGGGTGGAATTAACCTTCTGGCAAGTCGATATAAATTATCTCTGGGGTCAACGTGGTTAATTGCTGCTGCTGCAGCATTAATTGTTTGGGTATCCTTAATTGTATTCAGGTTCGTCTTGCCTGAAGGTGTGAGTATCACTAATTGGAGCCCTCAAGGCATAGGCACAGATACTCTGGTTTTCAATCTCTCTGAGAAGACCTGGATCTTTGCATTTCTGCTTGTTTCATTGTTGGTTGGTGTGATCTTTACGGATACCGTCAGGTTTGGGCAAAGCAACAATTTGATCACCTGGACAGGTTCGATGACTCTCACAGCCGTCGGATTGTTGTCCATCTATTCACAAACTTTTTTGGCAGTGATCATAACCTGGACGATCATTGATATTGTCGAATTCGGAATTCTAATCAAAGTCACTGACCAGCCAAAAGTACACTCCGCGGTTGTACTTGAATTTATCACCAGGGTAATTGGTACGGTTTTAGTTTTGGCAGCCCTCATTTTTTCCAACTTTCATACAGTCATCGTAGACAGCGTTGAATACTCACGTGGGGTCTATTTGTTGATCCTGCTGGGAGCGACTTTACGATTGGGTGTTTTCCCACTGCATGTTCCTTTGACCAGCAGCCTGCCCATCAGGCGTAGCCTTGGGACGATTCTTCGGTTTGTCGGACCCTTGTCAGTTGTGGCTTTTCTGACACAGATCCAACCTCAACAACAATATGCAACATTGACCAGGTTTTTGTATGCCGCGGCTCTGATTGTGGGGGTTTACGGTGCCATCAAATGGATCAGCGCCAAAAATGAATTATCAGGCCGCCCCTTCTGGATGTTATCTTTTTCTGGATTAATTCTCATCCGATTTCTGCTGGGACAGGTTGAGGGAGCGATTGGATTGAGCATAATTATGCTGACTGCCGGGGGATTTATTTTCTTATACTCATATTCATCCAGGGTAAACCTGATCGCTGCTTTGGTCCTGGCATTGGGTTTGATAGGGTTGCCTTTTACCCCGACAGCTACAATCTGGGGTAGTCAGTTGCAATCTCAGCATTGGTTCAGTTTATTGATTGTTGTGATTACTATCAGCCTGCTTTTCCTTGGTTTTGTCAAACATATCCTCAGACAGAGAGATCAAAGCAATCCTAAAGAAAGCTGGATGCGGCTGTTTTATTCGGCAGGGCTTTTCCTATTAGTGATTAGCCCCTGGATTACTGTGATTTGGCGGTTCAAGATTATCAAGACCGAATCCAATTGGAGTCTCCCTATTTTTTGTCTTGTTTTGATCGTAATCATGGTCATGGTTATGAGAAGAAAAATTTGGGATTGGCTGATGCAAAAACCACCGCTACAAAGAGTGCTGGATCCCTTCAAGTTGGCTGGAAAGATATTAAACGCCATATTTAAGTTTGATTGGTTTTTCATTCTGTTACGAAAACTTTTGGATTTGCTCTCACGACCGTTGAAGTTCTTTGTCAATTTACTTGAAGGGGATGGCGGCTTGTTGTGGGCTTTTGTGTTTCTGGCTTTAATATCCTCAATATTGATTGGAGATATTCTGCCTTAATGGATAATTGGATTAATCTCATCCCGGTACTAATACTCGCCGCTGCGTGTATTTATATTTTCATAATTAATGATTGGCGCCGGATATTAATTGCTTATGCAGTTCTCTACATCTCTGCCTTTGCAATTATTGCCCAATACTGGTCATTTACTTTCTCACTGGTGAAACTGATTACTGGATTGATGTCTTTGGTGGTAATGGGCATTTCGATCAATCGATACTATGCACTTCCTGAAAAGAAGACGAAATCCGAGCTTATATTCCGGTTAATCGCTCTTTCCTTGATCTTCATTCTGGTAGCTTTTATGGTGTATAGAATATCCAATTATCTTTCCATCGCATTAGAAATTGTTCTTGCGGCCATGTTGCTCATTGGTTTTGGCATCTTTCAATTGGGAATAACACACGAATCGTACAAATTATTTCTTGCCATTCTGGTTTTATTTTTTGGTTTCGAACTCATTTTTTCTGCAAATGAGACTTCATTGCTCGTCAATGGGTTGCTGGCCGTAGTAACTATGTTGGTGGCGTTAATGGGGAGTTTCATGCTCATAAACGAATTCGAGGAAGGTGAGGAATGAGCACTCCGATTATCTACATCGTTTTTCCATTCCTCTTATCACTCCTTCTATATTTCTTTCAGAAACGAAAACGATGGTTGGTTGCCATAAGCATATCAACCTCAATAATCTTGATGTTGTTTGCCTTTTTTCAGGATTTTGGTGCAGTTTGGAAAATTGGTCCGGCATCAATAGAGATAAAAACGACTCTCGCCATTTTTGGCAGATCGTTTTCTCTCGGAAATCAAGATAAGTACTTCTTAACCTTCCTTTATTTTTTTGCCGCCTTATGGTTTGGCGGCGCGAGTATCACGCGGATTTCCTCTCGTTTCATCCCATTTGGGCTGGCAATTATTTCTATTTTTACGGCTGCCCTGGCAGTTGAACCTTTTCTGTACTCCGCCATTCTGGTTGAAATCGCAATTCTGGTTTCGATTCCGTTATTATTGATACCCGGGGCTCCCCCTGGGAAGGGTGTATTGAGGTTCATTGTATTTCAATCCCTGGCCATGCCGTTGATCCTTTTTGGTGGATGGTTGTTAGGCGGAATTCAAGCCAGTCCATCAGACACAACGCGTTTACTCCAAGCTGTCTTGTTTCTCGGGATTGGTTTTTCACTGTGGCTTGCTATTTTTCCATTTCAAAGCTGGGTTCCCCAATTGACAATGGATATTCATCCGTTTATCAGCGGTTTCATTCTCGGGTTACTTCCAATTGTTACTATGTTGATTATGTTGGATTTTATATCCAGTTTGGTGTGGCTGCGAGAATCTCAATACCTGCAGCCGGTGTTAAGTTTGGTAGGTACGATCATGGTGGTCTCAACCGGGGTTTGGGCGGCGATTGAAAAAGATGGCAGAAGGTTGCTGGGGTATGCTGTCTTGTTGGAAAGTGGTCTTGCTTTGTTGTCCGTCAGTTTACAATCTCAAATAAGTGTCATGACCTTGTTTATTTCGTTTATCCCGCGCATGGGTGCAATTGCTCTGTTGGCTTTAGCTCTATCCATTTTTGTACAAAATGACATCATTCCTGATCTGGATCATCTTTCAGGAATGATTAGAAAATTCCCTTTTGCTTCAACTGGATTAATCACCAGCCTATTATGTGTCGCAGGCTTTCCTCTGCTGGGAAGTTTCCCGATCCGGCTTGCATTGCTTGAACAATTGGCTGCAATGAATCCGGTGATTGCCGTTTGGGTGCTGTTGGGATTGATCGCCTTTTTGTATTCAGTATTACGGTTTCTACTGCAAATCACCAAGCCCGAAAATGAGGTTTGGCAAAGGGGAGAATCCATTCTTCAGATTCTCTTTCTATCTATTGGCCTGCTGGTATTAATTATTTTTGGGATTTTCCCAAATTTCTTTAGTGGACAACTTGTGCCCCTGTTCGTTAATTTACCTATCTTGCGGTAATATTAGTCTTGTCTAGATTCTAAACGTGAGGCTTAAACCATGGAAATCGAAGAACTGGAAAAAAGAATTAATTGGCTTGATAACGAAAGACAAAAAGATAAAAAGCAGATTGCAGAGCTTTCTGATCTACTTGCCTCCATGAAGGAGGAATATTCCAAAGAAAATAGCAAGTTCGGACCACTTGAATTGGAAATTAAGGCCTTGAAAAAAACTGCTCCACGTATTGATAAAGTGGATGCAGAATTTGCTGCATACCGGACTGAAATACTAAAACAAATTACTGAAATTGAAAAGAAATCCAATGTTGCAATAATTAAACAAGAAAAACAACGCAAGGATGATGTAGATCAACTCTATAAAAAATTACTCGAATACCAAACAGAAGTTAAGGTGGTTGCAGAAATCAAGAAGAATCTGCAACTTCGAACTGAAGATTCATTAAGGTTAGGGCAAAAGATTGACGAGCTTGCCAAAACCATGCCAGAATTTGCATCAAATGATGCTGATTTACAGCGTCAACAAAGGGCATTTATCAGTGATTTGGCCATTGAGAACAAACGGCTTTCAGACCTTCAATTGGAAACAAGTTCAATTCGAAAGAGAATTGAAGAAGACCGAAATATTGCTGAATTGCATAAAGAAACCATCAGAAAGATGGAAACGAAGATAAACGAACTTCAAAATACTGAGATAGAAAGAAAACAAAACCAGGCCGCATTTATTGAGAAACAGTATCTGCTTCAAGTAGAAAAAGAAAACACCTGGAAAGCCTGGCAAAAACGATTTTCTGAGTTGGAAGGTTTGGGCGGTGATTTCAATGCTCAATTGAGCCAATTGGAAGAAACTCATCGGTCTGTTAAAAATTCTCAACAAGAATTTGAAGAGATCAATGATCGGTTTAATAGACGGATCAATGAAATCACTGAAATGAACAGACTGTCGGAGGAACGTTTTCGGCAGGAATGGGTAGCTTTCAAAGCGGATGATCAAAAGCGATGGACAAATTACACCCTTACTCGTGAAGAAGAACAGCGAGAAGATGAACGTCAATTAACAAAAATACTTGATCGTTTGGTTGCATTAGAAGATTTGTCTCAGGAACTAAACGATACATTACACCTGGTCAACGAAGAAACACAAAAGCAAATTAGAGGGTTTGTTTCTTTGAACCAGGAGCTTTTGGAGTCTTATACTCAAACCGTGGGTAAAAGAATCCACTAGCTGGTCAAAATCAGGTCAATTCATTGACAGCAATCAGGCCTGCCTTTATAATAGCGTCTGCCTTGTTCTCGATTGAAGGGAACAAGCATATTAATCCCCAACTTCCCCGCAACCGGCGTGATTGACGCGGGAAAACGGCGAAGTGAAGATTGGAGAAGTTGATAATGAAATACGCAATAGTTGAAAGTGGCGGCAAGCAATGTAGAGCCGTCGAAGGTACAACCATCGACGTGGATCTGATGATTGATACCGAACTTGGTACCCAGGTGATTTTGGATAATGTTCTTTTCCTGGTGGATGATGACAAGTACACGATCGGTACACCATCCATCAAAGGAGCCAAGATTACCACAACAGTGGTTGATCATGTAAAAGGTCCCAAATTGACCATCTTTAAATATCAACCCAAGAAACGAATTCGAGTAAAAACCGGTCATCGCCAGTATTACACCCGGTTATTGATCGAATCGATTACAGTGGAGTAGATAGAATGGCACATAAAAAAGGTGGTGGCTCTAGTCGTAATGGTCGTGATTCAAATGCACAGCGGCTCGGCGTGAAAAAATATGCCGGAGAAATTGTATTATCAGGCAACATTCTTGTTCGGCAGCGCGGAACAAAAATCAAACCCGGCTTGAACGTCATGGTCGGAACTGATGACACTCTGTTCGCAGTTGCTCA
>PNNU01000117.1 GCA_013824385.1 Anaerolinea sp. | reverse complement strand
CTCCACATAGGCGGCAATTACTGTAGTGGCGGGGTCCTCCCCCAGATATTCAATGATATCCGTTTCAGTGACATCCGCTTCGTTGCCGAGACTGAGGAAATGTGAAAATCCGACTTTCTTGCCTTGCACCAAATCCACCACACCACCCAACACAGCGCCCGATTGAGAGAGAAAACCAATGCCGCCTACATCAGGCAAACCATTAATGAAGGTGGTATTCAACCCGTTGTGAAGATTAACGAGCCCCACACAGTTGGGACCAATAAGACGCATTTGATAATGGGCTGCGATCTTCAAACATTGAGATTCAAGTTCCTGGCCGCCTGTGCCGGTCTCCTTGAATCCGCCAGAAATGATCACTACTGCTTTGATTCCGCGCTTACCGCAGGCATCAAGCGCCTCAGGTGTGGCCGGCGCGGGTAAGATGATCACCGCCAAATCAAGCGGATCTGGTACTTCCGCGATATCTGAATAACATTTACGACCCAGAATATCTTCTGAACCAGGGTTGACAGGGTAGATGCCGCCTTTATAGCCATAATCGATCAGATTCTTCAAAATGCCGTGGCTTAACTTGCGTGGATTGGCAGAAGCGCCAATCACAGCAACGCCAATTGCCTCAAAAAAGGGACGCAGGGAAGAGGGCATGCAAAGTCCTTTCGCGAACAAAATGGAAGTGAACTGGATTGATTATAACAAGTTGAATCAATGAGGTTAAGGTTGGAGAAAAGGTTCAGGCCAGGAATCCATGTAAAAATTCATATACTCCTGCACATGTGTGCGCCAATAAGAGCGAGTATGCCCGCCAGGGTAGATGTGAAACTCGGGACGGATGCCGTTGGCGTAAAGCACTTTGACGAAATAATCTATATCCGGAGCCAAAGAATCCTGGTCGCCGCGATCAAGATAGATACGAGGAAAATCATCAACGGTGTGGGTTTCAAGTTGTTTCTGCACCCAATTGGAATCACCAAACATCAACCCGTAGGAATGTCCACCAAGCGTTCCAAAAAGGTCAATGTTCCGCATAGAAAGTTTAATCGCCCAACCGCCGCCGCGCGAAATACCGCCAATTGCCCGGCAAACTTTCAGGGTACAGGTGGCATAGTTTGCATCCACCCAGGGGATCAAATCATTAACCATGGCGTCCGGGAATTTTGAGGTGGAATTATCATCCAGGAAACGTTCTTCAAAAGGAAAGACCATGATGAAGGGTGTCTGACCGTTTTTAATTGCGATATCAGCGAAACCAGTTACTCCAAGACTGATCCAATAGCCATCATCCATACCCTGTCCGTGCAGCAGATAAAGTACAGGGTAATTGCCAGCCGGGTCATAGCAAGGTGGAAGGTAGATGGATGCAGGTATAGGCACATCCAGTGCTTCAGATGGAACCATAAAACGTTCCACAGTGCCGCTGATATCTGTACAAGGAGTGGCAGTCGCAGTTGCGGTGGCCGTGGGAGTAATGGTCGGTGTGGGGGTTTCAGTCGCGGTAGCGGTAAAAGTTGCGGTTGCTGAAGCCTCAGGAGTGAAAGTTATGAAAGGCGATGGTGTGATACTCAGCCGTCCAATAGTGGTACTTAAAGCACATCCGCCAATCAAAAACACACACAATACACCTGTAACAACAACCACGAATCGTTTTTGAGATGCCCTTTTCATATTGAAGGTACCTCATTTTTTAGTTCAGGCCAGACCGGTAAGAACATCATCCACTGACCGGGATCAAGACGAATGTACTGTTCAGCGATTCTTAACACTTTTTCTGCATTGAAGATCAATTCTTCATGGGGATCTTCGCGGTGTTCAAAGTCAACCTGGGGAGACACATCCACAACGATGGTGCCATCTTTCTGGGTTTGAAATCCGAGCACAAAAATCCTGGCATTGGTTTTGAGTGCCAATTTAACATAAGCAACGGGAAGCTGAGCTTTTCGACCAAAGAACTTTGGTTCGTGATCTGAGGCATCAATGGGGCGGTCAATGCCGGTCAATACAGTTCCTCCACTTTGCAGACGCTGTCTGGCATGCTGCATAGCCTCCATACTCAAGGGCACAACTTCCATGCCGCGGTCATTGCGTAATTTGTTTTGCCATGCATATCCAGTGTTGGGATTCGGGATGGCGAGGGTTAGAAACTTGAATCCGAGTTGCGCGAGGTATAAGCCGCTCAGGTTGAAGCCTGATAGGTGAGGCATCAACATCAATGTACCCTGTTGTATTTCCCCTGACATGCATTCATTCATCATTTTTTCGAAACGCGGCGTTAATTTGACAAACCTGCGAATCTCTTCAGGCCGGTCAAGATTATGATAAAAATCGTAGAGTGCCTTACCCTGGTTTTGATACACTTTTCGAATAGCCTGGCGGAGTTGGCGCGCAGATAATTTACCGTCATGAGCAATCCATTGATTGAGACAGATTGCTCGAAAGGTGGGACTGAAAACCCGATTACCGGCCACGTATGAAATGGCAGCTGCAACGGGATGTCCGATGAAGGTAGGTAGACCCTGGCTTAATGCCAATATTGCAGCGGTTCCCAAAGTCTGTGTGGCAGAGTCATCGTAGGTCATAGTATATGAGCTATATTTTATCCAACTACCCCTGATTTAGGAATACCCATCCTCTTTTTGTAACTAAACCAATATAAATGTGTTAATTAATTGGTTATGGTAGAATGTTCCTGCGGGAAGTTCTCCTCGCCTCACCCCCAATCTTCGGAGATTTATATGCCTCAAACTACCCCCATTGTGAAGAAAGATCGAAGAGCACGAAGGTCTTGGTATTTCTATGACTTTGGCAACTCTGCTTATGCCGCTGTTGTTTTATTGGCTGTTTTTTCGGCTTATTTTAAAGGCGTAGTAGTAGGTGGTGCCGAGGGCACTCGTCTTTGGGGTCTTGCTGTTGGTACAGCCGCCATATTGGTGGCCATAATCTCCCCCATCCTTGGCTCGATCGCGGATTTTTCACGAGCCAAAAAATTGATGCTTTTTATCTTCACCACAATTTCGATTGTATTCACTGGACTCTTGTTCTTTGTCCGTGCCGGCGATGTGATCATGGGTATGACCTTCTTCATTTTAGCTGAAGTCGGCTACCGTGGTGCTCAAGTCTTCTATGATGCCCTTTTGGTGGATGTAGCCACCCCTGAGACGATCGGTGATGTCTCTGGCAAGGGTTGGGCGATTGGCTCCATCGGCGGTGTAGTCTGCCTGGTGATTGTGCTGGCATTGATTAAAGCCCTGAAAGTTCCGGTTGAATATTCATTTATTGTGACCGCCATATTCTATCTACTTTCTGCACTTCCCACCTTCCTTTGGGTCAAGCAAATCTCAGAACCTGAAAAGCTACCCGCCGGAGAAACTACTTTCGGTTTGGCATTCAAAAAACTTGCTCAAACTTTTAAAGCCATCAAGAGCTACAAAGAATTTGTCAAATACATGGTCGCCTTCTTGATCTACAACGATGGCATCATGATGCTGATGGATTTCGCTGCCATTATCGGGGCGACCATGTTTGGTGTAAACCAAACACAATTGATCATCTTCGTGATCATCATTCAGATCGCCGGTGCAGGCGGCGCTTTCTTGTTTGGCAAGATTTCAGACCGCCGCAGCAGCAAAGAAGCAGTGATCTACTCATTGCTCATTCTGATCGGCGCCATCATTGCCCTCCTTTTCATCAAAACCCTCGTCCTTTTCTTTATCGTAGGTGCTTTTGCAGGTTTCAGCCTTTCAGGCGCCCAGGCAGTCAGCCGTTCAATGACCAGCCAGCTTGCGCCTCCTGAAAAAGTGTCAGAATTCTACGGTTTTCTATCCGTGGCCGGACGTACCTCCACATTCGTGGGTCCTCTTGTGTTTGGTACATTGCAATTCCGCATGCACAACTGGTATCAGAATCACGGTTTTGACGCCGTAGCCTCAGAACACTACGGTCTGATGTGGGGCATTGGCTCCATTCTGCTCTTTTTGATCGTCGGTATTGTGTTCCTGCTCTTTGTCCGCAAGGTAACACATAAAGAACCAATGATCTTTGACTAATTTAAAGCCTTTCACCGCCGGGGATCTCTCTCTGGCGGTGAATTTTATCAACTATAGATATAATTGACCCTATGACAAATACTATCCGTTATCCTCGTCGCCGCATCATCCGCGCTATACTAAAAACCGGAATTGGTGCTGCATTTCTTGTGTTGGCAAAATTTGAAATTGAAGGCCGAGAGAATATTCCCAGCAAAGGTCCATTACTGGTTGCAGCCAATCATTTTCATTTTCTCGATCCTCTGGCGATGATCCACACCGCGCCGTGGCCAATTGAATTTATTGGCGGCGCTCAGACCCCAAACGCTCCCAGCACGGTCGGATGGTTAAGCAAAGCCTTTGGTGTGATTCCAACCTATCGGGGAACCGGATCACGAGAGACACTGCAAAATGCCGAAGAAATTCTCAAACAAAATGGGGTTGTGGCGATTTTTCCTGAAGGTGGAAGTTGGGCACAGGTTTTACGCCCAGCCAGACCAGGTACTGCCTTTTTAGCCTGGCGAACCAAAGCCCAGATTCTGCCGGTTGGACTGGACGATTTGATAGGGTTCTTCCAACGCGTCAAACTCGGCCAGCGTGCCCACGTAAAGGTGAAATTTGGCAAACCCTTTGGTCCCGTGGCTGCCTCGGATGGCTCGCGTCCAGGCCGTGAGGAATTGGATGAAATCGGGCATGATATCATGCGTCACATATCCTACCTGCTTCCCGCCGAACGCCAGGGTTATTATTCACCTGATCCTGCCATTCGCGAAGCCGCCCTCGGTACTGAAATTTACCCCTGGGCAAACTCAACAGAAGGATAAATAATCAAACCGGTGAAAATTCGCCGGTTTTTGCAACCTTTTTATGGCCTTTCTCGTCTTTTAAGCGATAATAAACCTACCTTCACTATTAGACAGGAGTATTTATGAAAAAAATCGCTTTTCTCGTCTTAATCAGTCTTTTTTTATTGGGATGTAGTTTGCCCTTCACCATCACATGGAATAATACCCCTGCCCCGCAAATTGAAACACCCGTTCAAGATAATGCTACACCAACCCCTGGTGTAGTTGCCACTGAACCACCAGCCACAGAAGCAGTTCCAACAGCAGCTCCCTTGATTGGTACTGAGTTGAATCTCGGTGGCGTCTACATGGTACTGCCTCCATGCATGGCTGCGAACGCCACCGGTACATTGATTGCTGCGGCCCCGTATGATGAAAACAACGGTCCGATGGAATATCATCCCGAAAACCGCAAGATTTCTTTTCAAGGTTATCCACTTTCAGGCGGCTTTTTTGAGGCGAATGGTTCTGATCAAGGAGGATTGACTATTTATCCGATCGCTGATTTTGTGGCCATGAATCAAGCAGCAATCTCACCCATCGTAACTAATATGCAAATTCTACTTGCTGACAAACCAGTCATACCTCAATCCATTCCATTCTTACCTGTTTTTAATGCCGCACAGGTTTTTAGAGCGCAGGTAAAATATCTCGATTTCCAAAATGGGCAGGGCGTCCGCTTCTTGACCGAATACGCACAATACTATGCGCCGGTAAACAATACTGATCTCTTTTATGCCTACCAAGGGATTACCGCGGATGGCAAGTATTGGGTTTCTGCCATACTGCCAGTCAATGCCGCTTATTTGCAGGCTGCGTATGACTCGGTGGTTGTACCTGCCGGAGGTATTCTCGCACCTGCAATGGATGACCCCAACTTTGAAGCAAATATGAATGCCTATTACGTAAATATGTTGAATCTGCTTAATACCACTCCGGATGCTAATTTCACCCCCGGCCTCGATTGCCTTGATCAATTCATCCAGTCATTGCAGATTGGTGACTGAGGATCTACTTACTCAAGAAACGGGATTCCTTGAGGAATCCCGTTTCTTTTTAATCACTCAATATCAATTACAATAGAGTTTATGTCAAAAATAGTTCATCACTTGATCCTGGTGTGTCTGGTATTGATGCTGGTTTCAGCATTTTTCTCTCCCGCTCCGGTTAAGGCTCAGTCAGAAGGTTTAAAATACACTGTTCTGGATGGCGATACCATCGACTCCATCGCCACAGCTTTTCACACCACCTCTTACCGAATTCGACGCATTAACTATATTGCCGACCTGGATTACATTTACCCGGGGCAACGTCTGATTATCCCCGGTTTTGATGATGTGCAAGGTGAAGTCGCACGCGTAAACCTTCCATTAGGCGAATCTCTGCACACTTATTTCGGCAGTCAACATCAACCTCTGGTGCTGCTACAGAGATTGAATTTCATCACCAATGTAGACCAAACCTACGCAGGCGCCCCATTGTACATTATGTATACAAGTAAACCTGCATTGAAAGAATTGCCCATTACAGAGGGTCTCACAGGCCTTGAAACGGCTGCCAGACAGGGTGTCAGCAAATGGTCCATCGCAGAATTCAACAATCTGCGCGGTCCGTGGATGCTGCTGCCCAATACTGCACTTTGGTTGCCAGATGTAAGCGCCGTAGCTGGGGTTCAGACTGAGACCATCCCTACCATGACTGTTTCTCCCTTTCCGCTGCTCCAGGGAAAAACCACCGAACTCATCACCAACGCTCCACCTGAAGGCGCAAGCCTCAGCGGAAGCCTCATAATGTCAATCAATGACTCGCTTGGAACCGATTTAAACTACACATCAGTTAAATTTCCTCTTCACTTTTTTTCATCGGATGACGGTCGCATGGTTGCCCTTCAAGGGGTTCACCGTTTTACCAAACCTGGCCTGGCCGCCATGGTTTTGACCACTACATTCGCAGATGGTTCCACTTATTCACTGCAAGAGAATCTTCTGATCAAAACTTACGACTATGGCATGGGTGCTCCCATCACAGTAGATCCTTCGTATATCGATCCTGCCGTTACTGTACCCGAATGGGAATTAATTAAAACCAAAGTACAAGATGCTCCTCCTCAAAAAGAGTGGACCAATGGTTTGCAATCTCCCAGCCCATCCACTGGTGATTGGATATCAAGATATGGTCTGGTGCGTTCTTATAACGACAGTGACTATATCTACTTTCATAGCGGCATTGATTTTCAGGGCAACAATTCGACCCCCATCTTCGCTGCAGCTGCTGGAACGGTGGTATTTGTTGAAGAAAATTTGGAAGTTCGCGGTGGAGCCACGATCATCTCACATGGTTGCGGTGTGTACACGGCTTATTACCATCAATCTCAGATTGATGTGAAAGTCGGCGATCATGTGGATACCGGTCAAACCATCGGCTTGGTGGGTGACAAGGGTCGTGTAACTGGCCCTCATCTGCACTTTGAGGTATTGGTGGGGGGCGTGCAGGTAGACCCCCTGGAGTGGTTGCAAGGGATGTATTAATAGACTGGCGATTTATAACTTTTTTACCTCGGGGCGGTTTCGTGAACCGCCCTTACCATTTTTTCCACGAAACGTGCTTTATTCAAATTTGGATCTGTCGACCAACTCGCGCAGTTTCTCTTCGTCAGTTTTTTCATTGAAAGTTGGAGTATCAGATGCGTTTGCCTTTTCGGCAATTTCGGCTGCCCGCAAAACTTCATATGGGACGGCGCGCATCACCGACCACTTGCCGCAGTTGTCACAGCGGTCAATTTTGCCGATGGCGATGTTAATTCCCCAAATGTGTCGCGGAGTGGGTCTGCCGCAATATCTGCAAATGCTGCCACCAGTGAACCCATAATTCCGTTCAGTTCCCAACGGAATGCCATCAGGATTGCGCTTGCGCATGATTATGGATTGTGCAAGTCCGATGAGGATCATTATTCCAACCAGGCCCAACAAAATTGGACCCACTATGTTTTTCATGCCCTCTGCCTCTTGCTCCGCAGAAACAAAATTCATATGACGCGCCGGAGTAGTAAAAATTTTGCCTGCTTGATTGGTCACTTCAGCAGTCAGATCATGCGCGCCGAACGGATATTGGCTGGTATTGAATTGAAACGTAAATGGTGATTCATTTACAACCGCCATTGGTTCGCCGTCAATAGAGTAGGTAACTGATGCCACATCTTCTGCCCCAACGATGCGTAAAGAGAACAATCCCTTGATATCAGCACCGTTTCCATAGCCGAAATCGCGGTTGATATTCAACCGATAGAGCGGTGTTTCAGGTGTCTGCGCCCAAACCGGGCTGCTAAACAACCCCAGCAGTAATGCAACCAAAAATAATGAAAAGAAGCTTGACTTCCTTGTGTTCATATGACTCCCTATTTCCATCCAGTTAAAATAGTCTCTCGTCTGAAAAGGCGTGCAGCCAAACGGATCATGCCCAGATCAATCAATACGAGTACGACAGCAGCAATCAATATGAATTGAACATTGAGGATGATAATTCCTGCAATTTGACCAAAGAGCAATAACATCACGGGCATCACCAGTACCGCTGAAATCTGTTCGGCTACACGAGGATCAGCCGTACGTGAGGAAATGAACATAGCAAAATTGACAGCCATTACCGCCATAAGAGGCCCCACCAAAAATATAGCCAGCAGCCACGTCGGTCCACCAATATAAGCCAGAACAGCTTTGCTCACCCCTGTTAATGGCACAACCAATAGAAATATCAAAAAACATCCCCAGGTGGCAATGACTGCCGGGATGACCGCAGAGAAGCCCTTGCCTGCCAGCAGCTCTTCGGTGGTAATGGGTGTGGCAAGAAGAGGTTCCAGGCTGTGGGTGGTCTTTTCGCCCACGATGCCGTAAGCTGCTATGGTGATAGGGATAATAATGGGCATCATGAGATATAAAAGCATGAATTCATTAACC
>PNNU01000116.1 GCA_013824385.1 Anaerolinea sp. | reverse complement strand
AATAAGGGATATCTATTGCAGAACGTAAGTATCGGATCGGTGATAACATTTCAAAGGCATTGGTGGTATGTTTTTTCATTATCACCCACTCTTCTTCCGTCAGAGCGCCAGGCTTAAGCAGAATCCTGTCTGGAACACCCATCTTTCCGATGTCGTGCAATAATGCTCCCCAACGGATTTGAATTAAATCATCACCACTAATTCCAAACAATGATGCCAATTTTATAGTTTTTTCTGTGACCCTTAATGTATGCCCTTCTGTTTCTTCATCGCGTAGATCAAGCGCTCTTGACCACCCTTCAATTGTTGCATCATAAGCAAGCGAAAGTTCTGTATTGGAATGTTGAAGGTCTTCAAAAAGGGTTGCATTATCAATGGCAATTGCAGCCTGTCCTGCCAAAGAATTTAAGAAATCGAGCCAATCATCATCCGGTTCAAGCATGGAGCGATGAAATATTTCCATTACCCCTTTAATTTGGCCTTTCACAATTAATGGGACAGCATAGAATGATATAAACTGTTCCTCTTCCAATGAAGGAGTAAAAGGGGAAATGTAAGGCAATTTTAGATTTGGAATACTGACAAGTCTTCGTTCTAAAGCTGCTCTACCGGCATGACTTTCGCCGAGACGCAACCTGGTATGTTCAATTGCTCTTGTTCGGAATCCGTTTCCTAATAAATACTCCAGGGTTTGTGAAATCGGATTAAATATTAAAATATCCACAGCATTAACCCCTAATTGTGAAGTAGCTTGCTGCAATATCTTTGATAAACTAAATTTTACGTCGAAGGTGGATAGGATTACCTGATCAATTTCTCTCAAAGAAGTGAGTTGGTGCAATTGTCTCTCTGTTTTTTGTTTTAAATTGGTTCGAATTATCGCATTGCCGGCTATTTCGCTAAGCGTATTAAGTAATTGTGTTTCACTTTCTGTAATTTCTCTAGGAAGAAAAACATTTAATGTAATTGTGCCGATGATTTTGTCTTCAGTGCGAATCGGAACGGTTACTCCGCCAATTCCAGTGGGAATTTGTTTGCGAAGGGTTTCATCAAGATGAACTTCAAGACAATATTCCCTGGAAATATGGGGTTTGCCGATTGAAAAAACATATCCTGCAATACCTTCACCTGGTTTTTCAGGAGGAATTGAGATTTCTTCATTTTCTTTTACATAACCACGCGAAATTGCGACTATCAATTCATTTTTCATTGAATTGTAAAGTCTGATATCTCCCAAAGTGATCTTCAACACCTTTAGAGTTTCATCCAAAAGAAGGGGCAGCATTTCTTCAAGGGTTTGGGCGCGCCTGAGTGCTGTGGAAATTTGATTTATTGCTTCCAGTTTCGTATAGCTATTTTTGCGTTCTTCTTCAGATTTAATCCGGTCTGTGATGTCAATTCCGGTTGAGACAAAGTGGGTAATAATGCCTTCTTTATCTCGTAGTGGCGAAATAGTAGTTTCTTGATGATACAAATCGCCATTTTTCTTGCGGTTGATCACGACACCGTGAAGAATTGTTCCTGAAAGGATTGTTTTCCAAAGTCCTTCATATTCTTCAACGCTGTGAATGCCTGATTTTAATATGCGGGGCGTTTTGCCTAAGGCATCTGCAATTATGTAACCGGTTTGGCTTTCGAAGGCAGGATTTACATATTCAATGACACCTTCAAGGTTGGTAACAAATACAATCTCGGAGCTTTGTTCGACTATACGTGAAAGCTTTTTGTATTTTTCTTCTGCATTTTTCCGATCAGTAATATCTTGTTTTATGGCGATAAAGTGGATGATCTCTCCTTTTAGATTTCTCACCGGAGTAATGGTCTGTTCTTCTGTATATAATTGTCCATTCTTTTTTCGGTTGACCAATTCTCCCTTCCATACCTTTCCGGCAAGAATTGTTTCCCAAAGGTTTCGATACAAACTAACGTCATGACTTTTCGATTTAACCAGGTCACGCGGGTTTTTTCCAATCGCCTCGGATTCTGAATAACCGGTTAAAACGGTAAAGGCAGGATTTAGCCACTCTATTGTTCCATCGCAATCTGTAATCAGGATTGCATTTGCAGTTGCATTGAGGGCTGCCGTCTGTAATGAATGAATAGACTCTGTTCTTTTCCATTGGTCTATTTGGTCATAATGATTTAGTGCGTTCCGCACCGCTTGACCCAACCGATCCGGATGGTCCTTTAATAGGTAATCGTAAGCACCCTGATGCATCGCCTCGACTGCCGTTTCTTCACCGATTTTGCTTGAAAAAACAATAATTGGGATATTGATATTTCTTTCTCGAAGAATGTGTAGCGTTCGAAATCCGCTGAATTCTGGCAATTCCCAATTTGTGATGATGATATCAGGAAGAGGAGTCAAATCGGAGATGTAATCAATTTCATTTGTCGCACACTTCCAATCGAATTGAAAACCTTCGTTCTTTAATCGCATGACAACATAATCAGCAGCACTCTGATGTTCTTCGACGATCAAGAAATAGAGTAGCTTCTTCAGAGAGGAGTTTTTGCCAGCGTGAATCAAGGTTGTTGTTTCTTTCGTTTTTTCTACTTCACCTTTTGGATTTTTCATAATCAATTATCCATATTTTCAAAGCTGACTATCATTTCCGGCTATTTTTATGAGTAATATTTAATTCATTATATAGTGTGTAGGCTGGAAAAATACATCGTAAATATGTTTTTAGAATTGTAAGGTATGACCAAGTTGAGCTACTGCAAAAAAGAAACAGTTCCAACACAATCCCGCCTTTTAATTAGATTTGTAAATTATCAATGTATGTTGTTTCTTCATGTATATTCATGAGAAATGTTTTTCTGAATCATGCGTGTGCTTGGCACCTCTCGCATCGCTTGTGTGTGCAACGATCGCGTCGTGCCAAGCCCCTACATGGGAATTACGTCATGATTTGAAGAGCAATTGGGTTATCCAAACGCGCGAGGGCGTATGCAATGCGCCCCTATAAGAAAAATTCATCATTGGTTTGTAGAGCATTGGGGTTTTCCGAAGAGAGGTTTTCCGCGATCTGTGCGCCCCCGAGCGAAGCGAGTGGGGTTGCGTACTCCGCGGTTCCGTGTAAGGAAAAAAATTAGATTCTAGTCGAAGCCACGATCCGCCAGAGGACGTTGCCAAAGGCATTGAGGGTTGCATGTGCAGACATACATGCGGATATGGTTTTGGAGCGCCAGACTAACAGCCCCAATACCAGTGAACCTACCGGGATGATGACCCAAAACGAAATTGGATAGACCGTAATGTAGTAAAAATGGGCGATGGAGAACAGTCCGGCCTGGAAGAGCCAAATCCAGATGTTTTTCCAGCCGGATTTTTGAAGAAAACCCCAGAGGAATCCGCGGAAGAGGGGTTCTTCTGCCACAGCAGCAAAACCGAGTTGATAGAAGAACAAGATCGGAATTTCTTTTAAAGGCTCAAACAATGCGGTTTTACTCAGTAATTGGCCTGGCTGAATCTGAAAAGAGCCAGGGTAGGCAAGCACTATGGAGGTCACGAGTCCAACCAGGAGACCAACCGCAAACCAGATAATGCTGGCTTTTGTGAGCTTTGCCAGCGTCGGCTTGCTGCGCCATAATGCGAATGCCAGCGCAACAGCAATAAACCAGATCAAAATACCTGGCAAATGTGGAAGTGCAAGCGGACTATCGTTTGACATCTTTGTGGCAAGGATGATCGTCTCAAGCGGTTTCGCGAACAGGATGATCAGGAGGGCAAGCTTATCAATATAAAAATCAGCCAGTCGATGTCGTTCGTGATAGATCAACAGGGCAGTAAAAAGATAGGTGGTTATTTCGAAAACTGGAAGCAACCATTTCTGATCGCCAAAAAGGATGTAGCCTCCGGTTAAATAAGGAATGCGTATGAACAACAAAACAAGCAGAAGTGTCCATGAGGTAATCTGATGTTTTTTTGGGATTATTGTTTTGATGTTTTGGATGGATTCCATAATCTCCCCGGTAATATTTGTTTGTGCGAATTAACAATCCGGCAATTATACACAGTTTTTTAAACAGGGAAGAGTTTTTGAAAGAGGTAATCCAAATGAGAGAGGGCGACCGGTGCGAATTTTGCACACCAGATCTCGTGTTTTACGATCGAGAGGTGCAGGTCGCCCGTACAAGAAATTTTGTAATAATTCGTAGAGAGATTGGGTTTTCCGTAGATTGGTTTGCCGCGTCCCCGCGACTCCGCGTGAGATAGATTTGATGATCCAAACGCGAGAGGGCGCATGCAATGCGCCCCTACACGGAAATGACGAGGTGGTTTGTAGAGAGATTGGGTGATCCGAACGCGAGAGGGCGCATTGCATGCGCCCCTACAAGAAACGTGAATCTGCTTTTTAGATTTGTTTGTTTTTTTGATTTTATTTTTAAAAATTTCGAATGTTTCGTGGTTAAAGGGTTTAAAGAATTATGGTTTTCTCCCCACATACAACAAATGCTGGGAGGCAGCATGCAGGGCGGAGTCTTGCGCGTAGGCATAGTTGAGTTTGACCCAATACGTCCACGCATCGCCAGTGAGGGCATTAACCGAGTCTTCATGGCCTGAGACGATGCCCTCAAGCCCCAGCAGGTTGAGGGTGGTAAAGCCTTTAGCTTCGATGAACGGGACGATCTCACCCGGCATGGCGAAGTAGGCATCCGTGAAACTGTCATGCGGGGGAGGATTGACACCGTCACGCCAGATGCCTTCCCACAGTTCGCGGCGATCAAACACATCCTGTGGATATTTGGCGGCGGCATCTACAAACACGCCGTAGCGGTTGATGAAGGCCGCAAAGAGCACCCCCCCTGGCTTGAGCACGCGTTTGGCTTCTTGAATGCAGCGCTTTCGGTCTTCGAGGCTTATAAGGTGATACAGCGGACCCATGAGCAGTGCAACATCGAACGTACCGTCGGCAAAGGCGCTGAGGTCCAGTGCGTTGCCGTGGACTGCCCCGTGCAGCTTGACCTCGGCTTCAACAGCCTTTTGCGCCGCCAGATCGAGGTTGGCCTGGGCAAGGTCGAGGAGGGTCACGGTGTGTCCACGGCGAGTGAGTTCGATGGCGTAGCGTCCCGGTCCGCCGCCGATGTCAAGAACGTCCGCGGAGGGAGGCAGGTATTCGTCAAGCGCCATCAGGGTCACCGCGAGTTCCATGCGGTGGCGGTCGAGCCGGTCCCATTCGCGTTGGGCGTTGTCGTCGTAGAATCCTTCGATGTGGGTTTTAGGTAGCATTTTTCTCAACTTTTTTCTTAAAATATGAACCCAATACTATAAAAAATTAGTAACTTACTAATTTGCTAAACATAAAATAAGAAATGCAATCGCTGAACCCCAAAACAGAAAGACAGTATAGTATCCGCATATTACTGCTTTTACACCAGTCCTAAAGAATGGCATAAACGATTCCCTACGAAATATCATAATAACGCCGCTGCTTCCGAAAACAAATAATCCAAGGATGAAGAAGAAATATCCAAAGAAATGAATATTGGGATAATAAACAAAAAATATTGAAGAAACCATCCATAATAATATTCCAAGGATTATTGGAATTGAAAAAACATTAGCTAATCGAGAAGTATATAAAAACCGATTTATTTTCTCTTTCATATTTTCCCCTTGATAGTGTGTTGATGAATTAGAAAGACTAGCAATTTATCCAAATTATTCGTGGGCGAATGCCATTCGCCCCTACAAGAAAATTACTTGGTGGTGCGTAGAGCAAACGGTTTTCCAAAGATTGGTCTTCTCCGCGGACTCCGCGGCTCCGCGAGAAACAGAATTTGGTGATCCGATTTTTACGAGGGCGCATACAATGCGCATCTACAAGAAAATTACGTGGTAGTTCGTAGATCTAATGGGTATTCCTAAGATTGGTTTTCTCTGCGTGCTCTGCGCCTCTGCGTGAGAAAGAATTTGGTGATCCGATTTTTACGAGGGCGCATGCAATGCGCCCCTACAAGAAACGTGTTTCTGCTTTTTAGATTTTTTCGTTTTTTGATCATCTTTTTGTAGAAATTCGTGTGGTTCGTGGTAAATAGGGTTTAGTTTAAGCGATATTTGGTCACACTGGGGATGGCTTTCAGACCATCTCTAATATCAATCATGGGGTCTTTTTCCATGGTTTTGACCACCAGGGTAACCGTATGCATATCCGTGGCGAGATCATTTTCCACGCTGACGGAGAGCACCTTCTTCTTCATCTGCTTGAACAGAGCAAGCAAGTCTTCCACTAAAGAGGGGTTGCTGTGAGCGGTGACGGTGATATTGATCGTTTCATACGAATGGATAAGCTTCTTCTCCAAGACGTTGAGCAAGACGAGGATGATGAGCAGCATGGCGGTTGTCGCCAGGCCGGCAATGTAATGACCGGCTCCAATGGCCAAACCCACAATCGCGATAGTCCACAAGGAAGTGGCGGTCGTAAGACCCTTAACGCTGGTGCCGTAACGCAAAATGGCGCCTGCGCCCAAAAAACCGATACCCGATACCACCTGGGCGGCCAAACGTCCGGGGTCTCCGTTTGGTACGAATTCGGTAAATTGCATGGCAATGTTGATCGAAATGGTCATGGCCAGGCACGAGCCAATAGCCAGGATGGTATGGGTGCGCAGCCCGGCAGGTTGGTTCTGGCGTTCACGTTCAAACCCAACCAACATACCTAAAACTGCGGCGATGCCCAACCTGACGATAATTTCTAGATCTGGAATCATGGTAACCTCACTAAGAAAAGCAATCCCCTATTATATTACCGAAATGAAGCAGGTGTTGTGCTGTCATTATCAAAATGTGCTCGCGTTTTTTGAATGTCCTTCTGGATTTGGGTGACCAATTCTTTGGAGTTTTCAAATTTGATCTCGGGCCGCAGATAATCAATGAATTCAAGGGATAGATCCTGGCCGTAAAGTTGCTCATCGATATCGAGGATGTGTGGTTCTATCCTCGCGTCGGGCAGCGGATTATCAAAGGTGGGACGTACGCCAATATTGGTGACGGAGGCATAGGTAGTGCCGTTTACCCTGGCGCAGGTCACATACACGCCGTTGCCGGGGATCAGGCGCTCTGGTTGGTGGCTGAGGTTGGCGGTGGGCACGCCCAGGCCGGTGCCGCGGTGTTCGCCATGCACGACTTTGCCGGTCAGCATGTAGGGGCGTCCGAGTTTGTGGGCGGCGGGTTTGACGCGGCCTTCGAGCAGGTCGGTGCGGATTTGGCTGGAGGAGATCATGCCTTCCGTACCGGTGAGGGGTTGGATGACCTCAAGTTTGAAATCCAGCTCGCTGGCGATCTCGGCCAATCGATGGATGGTACCTTCGCGTCCTTTCCCCAGGGCGAAGTTGGGGCCGACCATCAGCCCTTTCAACCCGAGCCTGTCTTTGAGGTTCTGCATAAATTGGAGGGCAGAGAGGTTGGCGAGCTCCTGGTCAAAACGGAGGGTCAATACATCTGCCACGCCGAGGGCGCACAACAGTTCGCGCCTTTCTTCGGGGGAGGTCAATGCCCAGGCGAGCGGTGCGCGTTTGAAGAAGGTGGCGGGGTGCGGCCAAAAAGTGATGACTAATGCGGGGCTAACATCCGCGCGGGCGTGCTCCACCAGACCCTTGATCAGGGCTTGATGCCCGAGATGCACACCGTCAAAGGAACCAATGGTGAGCCAGGCGTTTTGGTATAGTGAGGTATCAAGAGGTGTGATAAAGTCCATTAGCCTATTATATGGGAAAACTAGATTAAAAAGAAAATCCCCCCGGGGTTCCGAGGGGATTGGGGTCTACGAGAAGAACACCTTTTTCGGCTGCCATTCCTTTGTGCCGTCTTCGAGTTCATCCAGCACAAGGAGGGCCACCAATTCACCCTGTTCGCTGACGCCGCATGAGCGGGGGCCGGCGTCTGCAGCGGCGGGGATGCGGTGTCCGTGGCGGATGGCGTCCATGGCGACCTGGTCCAGTTCAATGGCTGGCCAATCAGACAGCGCTTCTGCCGCGGGGATGAGATATTGGTACCATGAGCCATCCATGAAGGCTTCGTTTAACTTGCGCAGGGGAACTGCATCGCGTAAAGTGAAGCGTCCGTTCTTGGTGCGCCGCAAACCGGTGAGGGTGGCGCCGCATCCAAGGCGTTCGCCGAGGTCATTGGCCAGGGAGCGCACGTAGGTGCCTGAAGAACAATTGACGTCAATCACCACTTCGGGAGGTGCCCATTCGAGCAGCTCGAGACTGTAAACATCGATGATGCGCGGCGCCAATTCAACTTCTTCGCCGGCGCGAGCCAGATCATAGGCTTTTTTGCCGCCGATTTTAATGGCAGAATAGGGCGGGGGAACTTGTTCAATGCGGCCTACGAACTTCTGAAGTTCAGTGTCAAACTGTTCCTCAGTGACTTCCACCGGGGATGAAGATGTGGTTTTGCCGTCGGCATCAAACGTGTCAGTAGTGGTACCCAACATGATGACGGCCTGGTAGCGTTTGTCTGAAGCGGATACATACTCGCTCAAACGAACGGCTGGTCCAAGCAGGACGACCAAAACACCCGACGCGCGAGGATCAAGGGTGCCGGTGTGACCCGCACGGCGAATATTGCTGCCGCGGCGAATCGCCTGGACGACATCGTGGGAGGTCATGCCAGTTGGCTTGTCTACCACTAAAACCCCCGAAATCGCATTCTTCATATCAAACTTGTCATTCAAATCGCTACCCATATTTTTACCCTCCATCTGGTGTAACTCGAACTACTCCAATGGTCTCTTTCTTTACTGTTTTAAGATAATTGGCGGTAAGCTGTAAGATCTTTTCTGATACTACCGATAGTGTTCCGGCAAGTTCAACGCCGGCAGCCGCAGGGTGTCCGCCGCCACCCAGGGAATGTGCGATGCCTGAAATATCCAAGCCTGGTCGGGC
>PNNU01000115.1 GCA_013824385.1 Anaerolinea sp. | reverse complement strand
CGACTGGCCATTTCACGCATCTGATATCCCAGCGCACTGATCTCATCATTGCTGCGGTCCAGCGGGGGCATGACCGAGAAATCGCCTTTTCCCCAGGCCTGGGCGGTGTTTGAAAGGTTGGTTAGTCTGCGGGTGAATCCTCTTGAGAGGATGTATCCAAATACAGCTCCGAAAGGCGCAAGTGCAACCAGCAAGATAGCCCCAGCCAACATCCCCAACCCAAGCAGGCTGGTCCAATAGGTGAAATTCTTTACCGGCAAAGGTTCCACTGTGATGACGATGACCCCAAGCACAGGATCGTTATGGTTTCTTTGATAGATGGGCACGGCCATCCAGTATTTACCGTTGCCATCCATCATATACAGATTTCTGATCGTCTGATTGCCTGAATAAGCGTTTTCCATTATCGATTCTGCATAAGGGATAAATTGTGTTCCCTTGGAGCTTTCATTCTGAGCAAGGATTTCGCCAGTAGGAGAAAGGACATAGATGGGAGAATTTTTCACGATAGCCGCCGCAGGGCTGTCAAATAATCCTTGCGGTTCGAGGCTGGCATAGCCTTTTCGAGATAGGGTGGTCAACCAGACTTGCAGCCCGGGCAAATCCGGCTCGGGTTGCAAGTAGCTGCGTGCTTCAGGCACCAACATGGTGACAACATCATTGAGATAATCGTCAATATCGGTTACTTGTGAATATGTTGTTACAGAAATAAAAAGGATGGTTTCAAGAGCCATGAGAGCAAGTACCGTAACCAGAGTATAGGTCAGGGTCAGGCGACCTCTCAGTCCTTTGAACAAAAACTTAAATAATCTCAATTCTCACTCACGATCGTTTAAGACAAACACCGGAGAAATATTGCAGGGTTTCCAGGTCGCCCACAAGACGGTCAAGGCGGTAAAGCCAATGCCTGTCAGGGCGATGAGGCCAGCGGTACCGGGTTTCAACATCAGCATGCTTCCGAGGAAATCGTTGAACATACCCGCCAGAGCCAGCATTCCCCAGATCAAGAGCAGTGCGGTGAAGGTGACCACCACTGACATTAAAGTATATTCTACCACCTGGGATATCAACACCTGCCAGCGTGAATAGCCGATGGATTTCAGTACACCGATCTCAAAACGGCGGTCAAGCATGGCCAGGCTGACAGAGTTGGCTACCAGCAGCAGACCCGCCAAAATGGATAGCCCCGCCATGACCGCCACCATTACAAAAAGGTTTTGATATTGGCGCACGAAACGGGCTTGAAATTCTGGCATGCTTAACAGCGTGGTTTGCGGAAGCGCTTTTCCCAGCTTGTTCAGTATGCCGTTCAGTTCCGCGGGTTTCAAAGTCAAAAAAAATTGACTGTTTGACGCGCTTCCAAGTTTCTGTCCAAGTTCTTCAGAGACGAGGATCTCGTTATTTAGTCCTGGCCAGGCAACCTGTTCTCCATTTTCAAAAGTACCCACAACTTCAACCTCATGCACTTCACCGCGGATATCGGTGATTTGAAGTACGTTGCCCATGGGAATGCCCGAATATGGATAGGCATAGGCGCCGTCAGGGCGGCTTCCCCATGCCGCACCGTGGATCACGGCAGTGCCGGGGTCTGAGCGCGCTATTAACGTGGGTGTCAGGTTATTGTCAGTAACCTCAGGAGCCTTGATTTGATTTACCCGATACACATGGCCGCTGGAATACTTTTGAATTGCATTGTTTGTGAGTTCCTTCAAAATTGCTTTTTCAGCAGAAGGAGGAGCATAGATAGCCAGGTTCTCAACAGCAGCGTTTCCACTAAACTTGCCCATGATTTCCTGGCCGCTGTTGGTGATAACAGCGCCCAAGCCCAGCATGATGACGCCAATAAAGAGCGCCACCATGGCAATGACATGGGTCATTCCGCGCTGACGAAGATTGATCTTCGAGATTTTGCCCAACGACCATCTTTTTAAGGGCAGCAGTTTTACCGCCAATAACATCAATAACCACAACATAAAAGCCAGTCCAATCAGGCCTAAAATGGAACCAAACAATACGAGCAAGCCGATCAAAAAAGATTTCAAAACCCATACTGCGATGGCTAAGAACGGAACCACCAGCAGCAGCCCCAACAAAATTCCCTGGCCGACGGGGATTTGCCCTGAGACCATCGCTTCACTTCGCAGCAATGCCAGCGGTCTGACTCGGCTGGTGGAGACAATGGCCCACATGGCAAAGATGATAGTGGTAATGATTCCTATCACCAGCCCGCTTACGGCTTCAAGCGGTGAAAAAGTCCAGTGCATCAGAATGGTGGTGACTCGGCTGAAAAGTCCGACCAGTCCGTAAGAGAGCAACACACCCAGACCTGCACCCAACAAGCTGCCGCAAATACCAAGCATGGCAGCTTCAGTCACAAACATGGATTGAATCATACCTGAGGTGTAGCCAAGGGTCTTCCAGATGGCCACTTCTTTACGCCTGCGTTTAAGCAGCACCTGCATGGTGTTGGCGATGCCGATGCCGCTGACCAGCAGCCCCAGCAAACCAATATCATTAAGCACCATGGCAATGGCGCCTTCCTGGGCTGCAGTTGCGTTTGCCAGAAACTGCGAAGTAAAGACCCTCCATCCGGCTGATTCAAGCAGCGCGGCCGTCTCATCCTGTTTTTGGGTATTGACCAACACGGTGTTGGCAGTACGTTCAATACCGGTGAGGGCGTATGAGGTTTCGTGGGAGTAGTAGATCTTGCTGCCCTGGTGGTTCGGCGTGTCAGACGCAATTCCGCGGATGGTCGCGGTCAGCGGCTGGCCATAATCCAGGTTTGAAAGGATGATCTGGTCATTAACTTTTAACTTATAGGCCAACGCCAGGTCGCGGGTGATGATCACATCGCCGGGTTTACTCAGCAATTGGGTTAAATTTTGATTCACCGGCTCCGAAATGGTCAATGCACCCGCGAGGGGATACTTCTTCGTATCCACACCCATGCCGAAGGAAGGGAAGAAAAGCTCTCCTGACTCCGGTTTGCGAAAGCTGAGTGAAGTTGAATAATCCATCATGGTATAGTCGCTGATCTGACCTGAAGCTGTCAATTGTTTCAGCCCCTCTTCTTCTGCAACTGAAATGCTGTCTTCACCCATACGGTCCAAAGTGAGATCGCCGCCAATCAACTCGTAGGGCTTGAGTACCAACATCTTCTCGATCGATTTTGCCATGGTGGTCATGGTCACCAGCGACATAACGCCAAAAGCAACACAAAAGAAAGCCACCAGGTTTCGCTGCCCACCGCGGCGCAGATGAGTGAAAGCGGTTTTCAGAAAGAATCCGGCTGCTTTCATGCTGCCACCTTCTTGTAATACAAGGGGGGAGGCTGCACGGGTTCAGGTCCGGCAAGCTTGCCATCCATAATGTGCAGGCAGCGGTCCGCACGGGCGGCGATGCTCGGGTCATGAGTGACCATGAGGATGGTCAACTTCATGCGGTTTCGCATCTCTTCGATGATCTGAAGCACCTGTTTGCTGGTTGCGCTGTCGAGGTTGCCAGTGGGTTCATCCGCCAGCAGCACTTGCGGACGGGTGACCAGTGACCTGGCAATCGCTACGCGTTGTTGTTCGCCGCCTGAAAGTTGGTGTGGAAGATGGTGCAGCCGGTCGCTCAAACCAACCTGACGCAGCATATCTATGGAGGAATTATGCGCTTCACGTCTATTGGGGTGGATGTACATGGGCGCTTCCACGTTTTCAAGCGCCGTCATGGTGGGGATTAAGTTATAGGATTGAAAAACAATGCCGATCATCTCGTTGCGGAATCGCGCAAGCTGGCCTTCGGTTTGGTTGGTGATTTCAAACCCTGCCACCCTTACGCTGCCAGACGTTGGTCTGTCAATGCCGGCCAAAATGCCCAACAGGGTAGATTTTCCTGATCCAGATGGACCGGTGAGCGCGACCCATTCACCAGGTTCGACCATAAAGGAGATGCCGCGTAAAATGGGCAGCCCCCGGCCGTTTGAAGTTAGTTCCCTTTTAATATCATTTATTTCGACCATATTCTCAATTTGCATTGTGTCCTCTTTTTTCTGAATGTCTCACCATGGCAGTATAAGAGGATACAAGCAATATCGTATCAGGTCAGGGTCTGAAACATGCTAAGACTCTGGTCTGAAATTTTGTTATAGTGAATGGTTCTTAATAGTGTTTATTTCTAATTGTGTCTATATAATATATATCAGACAGCGCTGAGAGTGAAATAAAAATTCGCCCCTTTACCTACTTCTCCATTTGCCCATACCCGTCCGCCGTGTCGTTGGATGATGCGTGCTACAGTCGCCAGACCAATCCCGATTCCGGGGAATTCCTTTTCATCATGGAAACGTTGAAATACAGAAAAAAGCTTGTCAGCGTATTCCATATTAAAACCTGCACCGTTATCACGCACAAAATAGGTTTTGCCATCCACTTCTGATTTAACCCCAAACTCGATTAAGGTGAACTCACGATTGGCGGTAAATTTCCAGGCATTCCCTAACAAGTTTTCCAAGACAATCCGGATTAAATGTTCATCACAAACAGCAATAACGCTCTCTGAAATAGTAAAATCGACCTGACGCGAAAGGTTGTTTTGGTGCAGCTCGTTTGTGATTTGATGAACAATTTCGCTCAAGTTCACGGGGTGCTGTTTCAATACGAAGCGGGTGAATTGTGATAGACCCAAAAGAGCTTCAATGAGTGTATCCATACGATTAACTGATTCTCGAATCTTATTAAAAAGACGCAATCCTTCAGCGCTTTGATTATTACAGGTATCTTCTTGCAACTTATCAGTATAACCAATCAGGTGCCTGAGTGGAGCACGTAAGTCATGTGAAACCGAGTAATTAAACGATTCAAGTTCCTTATTCGCAAATTCGAGTTGTGAAGTTCTCACTCTCACACGCTCTTCAAGATCAGTATTGAGTTGGTTGATTTCAATTAAAGAAATCTCGCGTTCCGTAATATCTCGGATGTTGCATTGGGCGATTCTTACTTTATCCACCAGGTAAACATTACTGACAAACTCCACGGCTTTATGTTTACCAAATTTGGTTTGTAGAGGAAGGTTTTCGTAACGAATATAACCAACGCTTTGCAGCTCGACGAATGCTTTCTTGGAAGTTTCTACATCTTTGAAAGCGCCTAATTCCCAAAGTTCCTTACCTAGAAATTCTTCTTTGGAATATTCCAGCATCTCAATCAAGAAAGGGTTAACATCTGTTACCAACCCTGAATCTGCATCCAGGATCAAAATACCATCCTGTGCGGATTCAAAAAGACGGCGGTATCGGGTTTCTGAAGTTCTTAGGTCTGTTTCAATTTTCTTTTGGACGCGACGCAAATTGAACTCAATCAATTCTCGCTCTATCACTGGCAGAATGCGAACCAATTCACGCTTCTGAATATAATCCTTGGCGCCAGATTTCATCAGCGAGACAGCCAAATTGAGATCAATTTCACCTGAAACGATAATAAAGGGCAAATCTGGACGCATTTCTTTAGCCAGATCCAGGGCATGTATTGCGTCAAACTGAGGCATGGAGTGATCGGACGTGATCACATCCCAATTCTGACTTTCTAGAGCTAAACGCATCGCGGCTGCAGTGGCAACAACTTCACTGGTTACTTCATATCCACCATTTTGTAATGTGCTAATTAATAAGGCGGCATCATCTTCGGAATCTTCTACAATCAATATTCTCAACAGTTGCCTCAGTTACACCTTCACTTTGCTCCTTAGTGAATTTTTTCTAAGAAACCTAATTTCATTGTACATCTATAAACCAATAACACGGCACACAGTTTGGTTAAGCTGGGGTATTGGTAAAAAATGAAGCACAGAAACAGTATCCTCTATGCTTCATTTTATAGGTTTTTCTAAATCAATTGGTTTTATTATTATCGATCATTTTTGGTTGAGCTTATTCACCAGTGTTTCAAGCTCAGTATGCAAGGAGGGCAGGTACATAGTCTCAATGACCTGATCATTGGGTAGTTCTACTGAAAGTGTTAAGAAACCATCTTGATCTCGACTAATACTGGCGCTAATGATTTTATTGAGAGGCAAATAATCCCAAACACCGCCGTAACAATCATTGCTCACAATACGTTCCGATTCGCGCACGAGGATCAGTTCCTGGTCTGTAAGCAGTGTTACGTGATGTGGAAACACAGTGCGGTAAAGAAAAGTGTGGATCAATAACGGGATATGGATGCGAATCAAGCTTTGCCGCAATTCTGGCTGCCAGATTAATTGCTCAACGCTTTCTTCTGATAGCAGGCAGTGTCGACTAAAATTAGCCATTTTATAATTTGATGCTTCGAGGTGATCGAATGAAAAAGCTTTCTTCGGATGTATGTGCTTGAAAGAAAATAGACGTATCGAATTAATAATGTTTTTAAACAAAGTGTCAGAAACACTATTAAACCGTACATTTATGATGGCAGGCAGTCCTTCACGATCAAGACCGGTAATATGCAGGTGAGAATCCAGCAGGGCGGTTCTGAATTCGATATGTTGGATATTAGTAAATGGCAAACATAGTGCTTGGGTTACAGTCTCACCTTTATTAACAGCATACAGGCAATCATCGATTATGCACACCAACCTTTGTTGAGTGCGATAAACAAAACCTTCATATGAAGGAGTGATCACAGAATAAGGGAAGGTATCTTCGGTTTCTTGAATGGTTTGGAAAAATGGTTTGAAATCATCAGGAACATCAGCATGGTTCGCAATCAAAATAGCCCACGAAGACCTTGTCTGGCGGTCATAACTTATATAATCAGCATTTTTGTATTTGTTTTTTTTGTTGCGCATGAGTCCTCCTTTGTATAACCACATCGAAATCAGATAAAGCCTAATTGGCATTCATCTTACCCTCACGCGAGGGTTATCTCCAGGTTGATTGAGGACTACTTTAATTGTATTGATTATTTCAGACAAGTCAAGAAACCCATCCCACGAGTTTTGGAGGTTAGGGTAAAAAAAAATCGCAAAGATTAATTATCAAAAACAATAAAAACCGATATACAATATGATTGTTGATTCTGATTTGGGAGGGAAAATTCGCATGCTCAATTTCATTCGTAAGCAATCGCTGATATTTTTCATCGTATTAACCCTGTTAATCAGTTGGTTACCGTGGATCAGTGGCGGGCAGGGGATTTTCGTGTTTGGACCGTCTCTTGCTGGTGTGATCACAATTGCTCTGGTTTCAGGCAAAGAAGGTCTCCGTGGATTGATTCAGCGCGTCCTAAAATGGAAAGTGGGATGGAAGTGGTGGTTGATTGCACTTTTTCTGCCTGCCCTCTTTACCTTGATTGCGCTGGGCATCAATTTGCTGATGGGCGGCAGCGTGCCTCCATTCACATTCATTAAAACAGAATGGTACTTGCTGCCGGTTTTCTTTGTGATTACCATCATCGGCGGTCCGTTGGGCGAAGAGTTTGGTTGGCGTGGATTTATGCTGCCGCATCTTCAACAAAAGGCAAGTCCCTGGATGGCGAGCATAATAATTGGCCTCACCTGGGGATTGTGGCATTTGCCGCAGTTCTTTAATCCAGCTGCCGTACATTTTGAATTAGGCCTGGTTCGACTTCCGCTTTATGTGTTGGCAGAAGTGGGGTTGGCCACCTTGATGACCTGGGTTTACAACAAAACCAAAGACAGCCTGCTTTTAAGCGGCTTGATCTATCACAATGCCGATAACTTCTGGGGTACTGTGCTGCTTACTTCTGCTACCATGTCAGGCGCCCTTGGCGGAGAGTCTGCCGGTGTAGATCTGCGTTTCTGGACCATCTCGGTGGTGGTCACGACAGTCGGTGCGCTGATTCTCTGTCTTGCCACTAAAGGCAGGTTGGGAAAGGAATAGCTCAAATTCTTCTGAACCCCGTGAATCGGTGTTGATTCACGGGGTTCAGAGCTAAAGTGAATTCCAAAACCAACCCACAGATAATGAGTCAAATTGTGAATTATTGGCAATAGTGAACAATTCTGGTTATTGGAGGTTTTGGACTCCATGCCAGGTGTGGAGGATGGTAAAAATCGCCGCAATGAATCCGTATGGCCAACTGTGCCCAATCAAAGCGATACCCAAAAAAGCTAAAAACGGGGTCAACCGCGGAGCCAGCAATCCGGCCGGGCTGTTGCTCCATGCGGATTGCGGCGCGAAAAGGAGAGGCAGCCAGGAAGCAAAGTAGACCAGTGTTCCAAAGATGTAAACCCAGAGTCCGGCTTTGCTTGTGATGTCTTTCATCTGTAGGGGCATCAATAGCGGAATCACGAAAACAAAGAGCCGAACGACATTCTCTGCAATCAATAGCCATTTGGGTGAAAAGCTGTCCGAAGTGATGCGCGCATCCGTGATCCGTGGACCGAGAATGATGTTCCAGACCAATATGGGCAGTATCAACCACAAACAATTAAGCAGACGGATATCAATTTTCATTATTCAACTTTCATAAACGGACGATCAAAACGCCGTTCGTAGATGCCGTTCTTTTTCAACATGCCATCAAAATACGAATGAGCGATGGGCAGATGAAGAAAAAGTTGAAAGATAGGCGCCAACACTTTTGGAAAGCTTTCCGGCTTGGCGATATTGGACAGGGTGACCTCATCAAGTTTTTCGCCGTTTGCCAGGTTGCGACCCAGGGTTTGCAATCCTTCAAACAATTTACGATTCATATTTTCTGGCATGATGCGCACACCTTCACCGTTGCCTTTGACAATTGTGCCGAGATAAGGCGAACCCAGGCGGGCGGCCAGTTTTTCGAGGTAGCGTTCCACAAACCGCGAGTGCAACCCTTCAGGGAAACCCGATTGCACTATGAACCCGATGGGCGGATTACCGCTTTGACCTACCAGCGGTTCGAGGGCTTCAATAAAATGCTTCACCATACCCGGCATGGAATCCGT
>PNNU01000114.1 GCA_013824385.1 Anaerolinea sp. | reverse complement strand
AGATCTTTCATCCCTGGTTTCACTGGTTGACGAGATCGAATCTTCAACCTGAGCTTCTGTTAATAGTAGGCGGAAAATCCGTGTCCGATCAATTGACGGAATTTTTCGACAATCTGCGGATCGTATAGAATACCTGAATTCTTTTCGATGAAATCCCATGCGTTGCCATCTGTCCAGGCTTTACGCCAGGGGCGATCTGACCTCAGCGAATCCCAACAATCCACAACGGCAAAAATCCTCGCGCTCAACGGAATATCAGCGCCAGACAGACCTTCAGGATAGCCAGACCCATCCCAATGTTCGTGATGATAATATGGAATTTCAACTACAGGTTGCAAAAAATCAATAGAAGTCAGCAGCCGCTTGGCAACCGCCGGATGTGTTTTAACGATTTTCCATTCTTCATCATCCAAAGGACCATTTTTCAACAGAATGGCATCAGGGACGCCGAGTTTTCCGATATCGTGCAGCAAAGCTCCGCGGCGTAAAGTCAACAACCCTTCACCTTGCACGCCCACAGATTGAGCCAGTTCGATGGTTAATTCTGACACTCGTTTGGCGTGTTGTTCAGAATCTCCGTTACGCAAGTCAATTGATCGTGCCCAACCTTCGATGGTTGCGTCGTATGCTGAACGCAAATTAATGTTCACCTTTTGCACTTCATCCATCAATATGGCGTTTTCAATGGCAATGGCAGCCTGCCCTGCCATAGATTCGAGCAGCCCCATCCAGGCTGAATCTTGGGCAAAAGGTTTGCTGTTAAATAATTCCAAAACACCTTTTACCATCCCTTTCGAGACTAAGGGGATACCCATATAATGAGTAAATTCTTCAAGCTCAAAATCTTTTGTGTGACCAGGGGAATTTTTAAAATCTGCTTTCTCCACATTTACTATCCTTCGCTCAAGAGCAGCACGACCCGCATAACTTTGGCCAAGTCTGAGGATTGTTGACTCTATCGCATTGGTTTTAAAACCAATTGCCGCTGCATATCGCAGCGTTTGAGTATGTTGGTCAAGGATCAAAATTGAAACAGCAGGCGCCATGAGCTGTTGATGTACCTGGTTGAGCAAAACACGCAGCGTGATCGGCAGGTCCATACTTGCAGAAATAGCCATATCCACAGCGCGCAAGGCCGCCAGGTATCTGATCTGAACCCGGATCTGTTCTTCCGCCCTTTTCCGTTCGGTAATATCCATGATGGTGACAAGAATTTTGGAGTAGTCTTCTGGAAGTGAAGGAATGGCAATCGAAAACCAAACATCAATTGTTTCTCCTAATAAAGTTTTATTGACAGTTTCGTGTTCATAAGAGCTTTGATGATTCCAAAAAGCCAGTAATTCCTTTTGAAAACTTATCAAAGAATCCGCAGAAAAATATTGATCCAGTGTATTTATTAATTGATCTTTTGATTCTGCTTTATAGATATTTAAAGTTTCCTGGTTGACTTCTACAATCCTTACACCTTCAACTGCCTTTTTCACCCATTCGGGATGCTTGGATAAGAACTCCTCAAAATCATCCACACCTGATTGACGAAGTTCCTCCATCATTTGATAGACTGTCGAAAAATCTTCTTCTTTAATCGCTACGGGTACGGAGTTAAAGATATAACGATATCGACTTTCACTTTCTCTTAAGGCATCTTCTGCCAATTTGCGAGCTGTGATATCGTACATTACGCCATGCCAGTCCTCCGGTTTCCCATCTGATCCGTAAACAAGCACAGCTTCATCGTGGATCCAAATCAGGCGCCCATCTTGTGTAAATACCCTATATTCAACGACAAACGGTTCTCCAGTAATATCAGTCTTAATATCTTCATCGAGAATAAATTGAAGGTCTTCAGGATGCACTATACGCATCATAAGCTCAGGATCAGCCATCCACTCTTCCTGGGTGTACCCAAGCAAAGATTCAATTTGCGGAGAAACGTATTTTGGCCGGCTGGGAACTCCAGCATAATCAAGGTAAACGACCACGTTCACCTGTTCAACCAACTGTCGATAACGCGTTTCGCTTTCATGCAAAGCTTCTTCAGCAAGTTTACGCTGGGTAATATCAGTGATGCTTACTAGCAGCTTTTTAAACCCTTCTCGTTCACTGGGAATTTTAAATAGCAAGTTTACAAATATTCGATTGCCTTCCAAATCCAAATTGATAGAATCTCCATTAAAGAAAGGTTCATGGTTCCAAATAGCCAAAACCTCTTCAGGAAATACTAATAAAGATTCATGGTTAAAAACCTTATCCAGGGTGTTTATCAGGCTATTTTTGGATTCGGCTTTATACATTTTTAAACTTGCCTCGTTAACATCCAAAACTTGGATGGATTTAACTGCTTCTTCTAAAAATTTGGGGTGCTTTTTTATGTAATCCAGAAGATCAGTTACACCAGATTGGCGCAATCCTTCAAGCATGTCATATAAAACAACAAGGTTTTCCTCCCAGATTGAAACGGAAACCGAGTCAAAAATAGATCGATAGCGAGTTTCACTATCTCTAATTAACTGTTCACTTTTTCGAATATCATCTATATCACGCGTTATGGAGAGGATGCATGGTACACCATCAACCTCAATGACGCTGGCTGACATTAAGCCAACACGAACCTTGTTTTCTTTATACCTAAACTGGGCTTCCAGGTTTTTGTATTCTCCAGTCGCTAGCAATCCTTTGACTAATTTTTCTCGATCTTCTGGATTCACCCAAATATCAAGGTCGAAGGAAGTTTTTCCAATGGTCTCTTCCCTGGTATATCCCGTTAATTCCGTAAACCCTCGATTGATATCGATAAACTTACCTGTTTTAAGCTCGTTGACATTTATTGCATCCGGAGAAGTAAAAAAAGCCTTGGTAAACCGGTCTTCAAGGTTTTGAATCTTGTGTTCATTTGCAATTTGTCCGGTGAGGTCTTCAATAATACCGATTCCACCCTGGATTTCAAATTTTTCATTGTGGAGAGGTGCCGTGTGCAATTTTACATACTTGCTTTTTTGTTCTTTTGAAAAGATAGGAGTGATGCGTCCCTCATAGAAACCATTTTCGTTCTGGTTAACTACTTTAAGTGCATCAATTACTCTGGATTCCTTAATTTTTAACAAATCACAACCTTCAATGTCTCTTTGGTTCCCGCCTAATATTTCTGCAAAACGGAAATTCGCATTGGTAACTTTTAACTCCAAATCGTAATGGAACAAACCGACCGGAGATTGAGCAAAAACCAAACGATAACGCTCTTCACTTGTCTTAATTGACTCTTGTAATCTTCGTTCTTCGGTAATGTCTGAAAAGAATGCCAGGATGGCAGGCTTCCCTTCCCATTCAATTTTTGCTGAGTTTGATTTAATCCAGCGTGTTTGGTTATTAACAGTATTTATACGAAAAGAGAGTAGAACATTTATTGGAAGGTCATCCATGATTTGTTGATATTTGCTTAAAACCAATTCATGGTCCAGCGGGTGAACTAAATCAAAAAGCTCAAGTTGCCCTTCGGGAATATTTTCTTCAAAACCAAAGATCATCGCTGCTTGCGAATTAATATAAACAATCTTCCGATCTACGAGAATTACAACCCCTTCAGTTGCACTGCTAATTAGCTGCCTGTATTTATTTTCACTCGCTTTTAATTCCGCGGTTCTGTGTTTTACCTGCCGCCTTAAAGACCATCCCCAAACCACAACTATAAATATTGCCGTAAATAGAATGACCAGTCCATATATCAGAAATTCATTTTTATCAAAGAAACTTGCTTGTTGGTAAGTGGATAACCATTTGTCGTTTAGTTCGTCATAAACACCCGAGGCTTCCAAAATAGCCATGGTCTGGTTGATCTTCAACAATAGACTGCGGTTGTTTTTTGAAACTGAAAAACCATAATCCAATTCATTAAGCATTTCACCAACCCCTTTAAGGTTGCCGAAATGATGCTTTCTAATCAAGAAATATCCTTGGATTTTATTTAATACTACGGCATCATATTTTCCAGAAGCCAGCCAGGTTAGTGCATCAAGAGGATTCTCTGCCATTACAATCTGGTCCGTAAATCCAAGTTGATTAAGGTAACTCACCATTGCCTCACCCTTAATGACGACAATGGTTTTGTCCTCCATACTGTCGAGTGATTGGATACCTGAATCTTGTCTGACAAAAAGATCATAATATTGAACTGCATGAGGCGTTCCAAAAAGAAGGTCTTCATCCTGATGTTGTGAAAAGGCCATACCCCCAATTACATCCACACTTCCGTTAATTAAATTATTTCGAGCGTCAGCAAGCGGAGCGAGTTTATAAACCACATCCATTCCAAGGTTTTTAGCCACTTCACGCATCAGGTCGTTATCCAACCCCATGGCCTCTCCATCTTGCAAATAAGAATAAGGAGGATTGGAATCGTCGCCGCCAACGATCAGTGTCTGTTGCTTGATAACTGGACTCTGAGATTCAGGAACTTGGGGAGAATAATCTGTTTCTGCGGTTCTGGATATGTCGCCACTAATGTTGATGATCAGTATCCGTACCGACCAAATTGACAAGGCCGCCAGGATGACACACATGAGTATTACTAACCAGTTGTAAGTTCGAAGTTGTTTTTGCATTTCACCTGTCACAAACCCTGATGGAAGCACCAATCAATTAATACCAATATTTTTTGTTGATACTTAAGTCTAACTTAATTCCTTTTTTTATGCCTCCTTTTTCAAGAAGAATTTGGGTTAAGATATCGATTGGCACAGTTGAGTTGCCCTATGCTACAATAAAATACGAGGCAAAATGGAAAGAACCGTCCCAAAATCAGCATCAGACGAAATTGATTTATATATTCGAACAATCTATTCACTTTTGCGGTCAACCACAGATGTGCAGATTCGTTCATTAGAAGAAGTTCACGCGGGGATGAACTCTTCATTACACATGGAAGCACGCAAAGATAAAGTGGATACATCAGCCTTCATTTACGCGACCCTGAGGCTTCCTTCGTGCATCTCTGAAGTAAACACCATTGTCCTCGGACAAAGCAGCCTCGTTTTTACGCGGCATGGATATCAGGATGTAGAACGTTGGCAGCAAGTCTACACGAAAGCAAGAAGAAGACCCACGTATTATGACAGGAATGGAACCTTGGCGGTTTTCATAGCCAGCCAATCTGATATTGAAGATGTTGTTCCTGTCTTAACCGCCTTCCAAATCGAGTGGAACAAAATTCATAGCCTTCTGTCCAGGGGTTCTTATTTTGCCACCAACCAGGGCAAAAATCCAGACCCAGCGGTTCTGGCTTCATGGCTGGATATTTCTTTTGACGATGCAGCAAGGTTGATCATCATTTGGGGAAAAGATACTTCAACTATTCTTTCTAATATCGCCAGTCATCGCTGTAATTTTAAAATTCGCTTACTAAGCGGATCGTTGAGTGAATACTGGCGGGCAACTCGTATTTGGTACGATAATATTGAAAAATCTCAACCCAAATTATTAGATCAGCCCGTTTATTTTATCTCCAGTAATTCTCACAGCATCCCCAATTTACTGTCAGGGTTTGCACTTGCAAACAAACAACCCTTAATTAAATATATTGAAAATTGTAGTGATCAGAATTTAAAAAATGAATGGAAAGAACTACAAACAAAAGGAACACCGTCTTCTCTTGAAAATTTTCTGTATTACGCACTAAAGAAATTTCAACAGTCCGATGAAGGGAAAGAGTTTCTTTCACTGCAGTATGCAGACGAAATTAATTGCGGTATTCTTCGAGTTCCTTCTGAACACTCGTTCGATGTAGAAACACAGGTAATTGAATTAAACAAACTAGATCCAGCACGCCTTGATCCACGTTTGTTTACCGGCAAAGACGATGCTGATTTTCTCAAACTAAGCAATGCTTTGATTCTTAATATCGATTATCCATTAGGTCTGGGGGCCTATAATATACTGATAAAACTTGCTGAACATATCTCTGAGATTTTGGGAGTCTATATCATGGGCAAGGCCGCCACCCTCAATGGAGTGCGCGGCGACGTTATGATTCCCAATGTCGTTCAAGATGAACACTCTCAAAATACTTATCTTTTCCAAAACGTGTTTTCAGCCGCGGATGTGATGCCTTACCTCGTCTTTGGCAACGTGTTGGATAATCAAAAAGCATTGACGGTATTGGGTACCTTCTTGCAAAACGCCCGTTTAATGGATGTGATGTACCGCGAAGGCTACACCGATATAGAAATGGAAGCCGGTCCTTACCTTTCTGCCATTTTTGAAATGTCCCGCCCCAAAAGACACCCGGTAAATGAGATTGTCAATTTGCAAGGGGTTACTTTTGATATTGGTATTCTTCATTACGCGTCTGATACACCTCTGAGCAAAGGTAAAAACCTTGGAGCAGGCGCCATGTCTTATGAAGGCGTGGATTCCACCTATGCTTCGTCGCTGGCAATTTTGAGAAGGATTTTTGTTCAAGAACGGAAAAGAATCAATAATCGTTAATGATCATTTTTTCATGATTGACAAATAAGTTGATTAATCTTATTGTTATATTTCCATTCAATACATATTTAAAATATGTCATATATTATTTATTGATGCAATCATCCTGCAAAGGGGTTGTCTTATGTCCATGAACATAAATACTAACGCAGAATCCGAATATGCAAAAATAGAAAATGCTGTTTTAAGGGCAAAGAGAGAATGGGAAGCAACATTTGATCGTATTCCAGACTTATTGGTTTTAACCGATGCAGAAGGCACTATTCTGCGTTGCAACCGTTCAACCATTGATAAATTGAATACCACCTATCATAAGTTATTAGGACAGCACATCTCAAGTTTTATACTGGGTGGGAAATTACCTGAACTCCATGTGGATGACTATTTGGGGGTTGAGGTTCAACTCACTGAATTGACAGATTGGTTTAAATTAACTTTATGCCAGGTGCCTCTTGCTGGCAATGATAATAGTTTTCTGTATATTTTTAAGGATATCACCCGTCAAAAACATGATGAAAATGAGATTCTAAAACAAAAAGAATTCTTTGAATCTCTCTTTCAATACAATCCTGTTGCGGTTGTAATTCTTGATCTGGAAGAAAATATCAGTTCCATCAATCCAGCTTTTGAGGTCTTGTTTGGATATGCCGAAGGCGAAGTGCTTGGCAAAAATCTGGATTCATTAGTGGCTCCAGATAATATTGAAGAAGCCAATGGCTTGACCCGCACCGTCCTGGATGGTGGCACTGTCAGAGGGTTGGCCAGCCGTCAGCGTAAAGATGGCACCAAGGTGGATGTTGAATTTGCCGGTGTACCTGTGATTGTTGAAGGCAAAAAACAGGGCATTCTGGCAATCTACTACAACGTTTCTGAACTGGTTGAAGCCAAACGTCTTGCAGAACAAGCTGATCGCGCAAAAAGCGAATTCCTCGCTAACATGAGCCATGAGATTCGAACACCAATGAACGGCATCATGGGTATGCTCGAACTGTTATTGGATACCACCCTTAATTCTGAGCAAAGAGATTACGTTTCTACTGCCCGTGATAGTGCAGAAGCATTATTGGGTATTTTGAACGATGTACTTGATTTTTCAAAGATCGAAGCAGGTCAACTCACCATTGATGCCATTGAATACGATTTGCGCTCCACAGTGGAGGGCGTTGCACATACCCTGGTTTCTCGTGCTGAAAATAAGGGTCTTGAGATGGCCTGCCTCATTGACAAGGATGTTCCATCGCGCGTGTTGGGAGACGCCGGCCGCTTGCGCCAGGTTTTAATCAACCTGGTTGGTAATGCGATTAAATTCACTCACGAAGGTGAGGTCGTAATTCGCGTAATGATGCAGGCAAAAACCGAACAAACCAGCACCTTGCGGTTTCTTGTATCAGACACAGGCATAGGCATTCCGCTTGACCGCCAAAAAGCGGTCTTTGAACGTTTCGTTCAGGCAGACAGTTCTTCTACACGTAAATACGGCGGCACCGGGCTCGGATTGACCATTTCGGCTCAATTGACCAAGATGATGGGCGGTGATATCGGGTTGGAGAGTGACACCGGAAAAGGCAGCACCTTCTGGTTTACAGTCACAGTAGGCAATGTCAAAGAAGGCAGCATCCCCATGTTGGCACTGCCGCAAGATTTGATCAATGTGCCTGTTTTGATTGTGGATGACAATTTTACAAACCGCACAATCCTTGAAAAAATGATCAAAGGCTTCGGCTGCAACGCTTTTGCTGTCGCCAGCGGTAAAGAAGCCATCAACATATTGAAATCCTTTAACGAATTAAATAAACCCTTCCAATTGGTTTTGTTGGATATGCAAATGCCTGAAATGGATGGAGAAGAAGTGCTATCAAGGATCAAGAGTGATCCTGCACTCCACGACACCACGGTGATCATCCTGACCTCCATGGGGCAGCGCGGAGACGCCGCACGGCTAGAAGCCATGGGTTGCAATGGTTACTTATTAAAACCAGTCAGACAAAAAGAATTATTTGGAGCCCTGCTGAATATTTTAGGTAGAAGAAACCAACCGGAGGGTGCCAAGGGAGAATCCTCCTTGATCACTCGTCACTCCCTCAAAGAACAACAGCGCGGCTTGACCCACATTCTCCTTGCTGAAGACAACCCGACCAATCAAAAATTGGCCATCCGCTTGCTGCAAAAGGCTGGCTATCCCGTGGATGTTGCATCAACCGGTAAAGAAGCTGTCACTGCCGTTCAAAATAAAAAATACAAATTGGTTTTGATGGATGTTCAAATGCCCGAGATGGATGGGTTTGAAGCGACCAAACGGATTCGTGAACTTTCGCCTGAATATGCCAATCTGCCCATTATTGCCATGACCGCATACGCCATGTCTGGTGATCGTGAACGCTGTCTTGAAGCCGGAATGAACGATTATCTTTCCAAACCACTCAACGTGGAAGAGTTGTTCAAACTAATCGAGAAATACTC
>PNNU01000113.1 GCA_013824385.1 Anaerolinea sp. | reverse complement strand
CCGCAAATTCGCACTACTATGGGCGGGGTTATTAATCTCCATTGCCGGCACACAAATGCAGATTTGGTCCATCTATTGGCATCTGCGGCTGCTTACTGATCAGCCCATCGCTGTCAGCGGCGTGGGGATAGCCAGGCTGATTCCCATTCTGTTGTTTGCCCTGATCGGCGGATTGTTCGCGGACACCTTTAACCGCCGCGCCGTCATGTTCGTGACGCAATCCTTCATGCTGCTATGTGCTTTCTTGCTTGGTTGGTTTACTTTTCTTGGAAATATTTCGATCTGGACCATCTATATTATTTCAGCCATCTCGGGAATCGCCGTTGCTTTTGACAGTCCCTCGAGACAATCGCTGATCTCGAACCTGGTGCCGCGTGAAGACCTGCGCAGCGCCTTCGGGCTGCAATCCATCGCCTCCAACACCGGCGCCATTATCGGCCCTGCATTAAGCGGACTGGTGATCGCCAGCCTGGGATTGCAGTGGTCCTACTGGATCAACGCCTTCTCCTTTCTCGCGGTGATCGCTGCATTGATAATGATGGGCAAAGTAGAAAAAGAAGCCGCACCGCTAGAAGCAAATGAGGTGCGGGTCAAACCTAAACTCGATATTGCGGGTATCCCTGTTGGCATTCGTTTCATTCTCAAACAGCCGGTCATCCTTTCAAGCATGCTGCTGGATTTCTTTGCCTCGTTCTTTTCTTCAGCCAACACCCTGCTGCCGTTTGTGGCGCAAGACATCTTGCACGTAGGTGCCATCGGCTACGGCTGGCTATCCGCGGCCCAATCTGTGGGATCAGTGACTGTGGCCTTTATCCTGGCCCAAACCAATCGTATCCGCCGCCAGGGAAAGCTGCTGCTGTGGGGTATCAGTTTGTTCGGGTTTGCGACCATCCTGTTTGGGATATCCCAAAATTTTGTTTTAACCTTCGGTGCTTTGATCTTAATTGGTGCGGGAGATGCGGTCAGTACGGTATTGCGCAACACCATCAGGCAGTTGCAAACACCTGACGAACTGCGCGGACGTATGATTAGCATCAGTCAGATCTTTTTCGCAGGCGGTCCGCGCCTGGGAGAAGTGGAAGCCGGTCTGGTGGCACAGGCTTTCGGCACACCCATCTCGATCATCACCGGCGGGATTGGCTGCCTGATCTCGGTGGTTGTGGTGGCGCTTAAATTTCCTCAGCTGCGAAAATACAACGGCGACGAATCGTTGAAAGCTGGAAATACGGTTTAGTTCAAATAAGCAGAATCTATTTGTGAAAATTTGTTGAATCAGACCTTTGGTTATGCAAGTTCTTCTTCATCCTGATCCCTTAAAAAATACTCCTGGGCATCCTGTATTGAAACCCAAAAAAGCATGTTCATGAACACAGCCGCCAGGATACACCAGGAACAAGTGGCGCGAAGAACGAAAACCTCTAAATAGGTCAGATAGGTGGAAAACAATATTCCAAAGAAACACATGCCCCACATGATCAGACTCAATAGTTTTTTGTTCTTTGAGGGTAAAACTCTTTTACCCAACCATGAAATAAATATGCCTATGTATCCAATCACCCCCAACAATGCAACGGGCAGAAATCCGAACAATACTGCATAGGGACTATTTTGGACTTCACCACACCCAGGGATAGCCACACCGCAGACTGCGGTTGATGAGGTCAATTCCACGTAAGTCAGATACCCGGATACGATAAGCCCACCTATAACGAATGGAATTGTCAGCCAATTCAACGTTTTACCAGTCAATTTAAAGGTTCTTGTTTTAACCAAGCCTGTCAGTGAAACGATGACAGGTATTAGAAGAATTATAAAAGCAATTACAGCAAAATACTTTGTATAACCTTTAGTAGTCATTAAATCCAGGGCAGCGGGAAACCCAACTAATGGGAATAGCATCATCAATATGGAATAATAACTGCTTTTACTCGTGGCCCGATCAGGTTTTGCTATAAATACAAAGGAAGAAAAAATACAAAAAATGAGAACAACCAGAACCACAAACGCCAGGAGGTCCGCTTTAATGTAGCTTAATAATGAATTCATTGAAGTTCCTTTTTAGGATTTATTTATTGAATGCTACGATATATTTATTAACATTAGATCAGATCAAACTAATCTATGAAACACCATTAAATAAATACGTTTGTTTTAATCTCTGATGGTAAGAGATATCATAAGTGATGATTTTTATACCTGATTAAAGAAAAAGAAAATTAAGTATTGAAATCAAAATAAACAATTGTTTTCGGGTGGTTGATCCAAAAAATAATTAGTGCAAGTTCCCGATTTCAAAAGAATTCGGGAACTGTTTTTTAAAAACCCCAGAAACCGGGAATCTTGAAGATTCCCGGTTTTATTAACTTCATTTATTCGTTCAGCGCTTCGTGCAGATCGGTCCACTTTTCAAGATGGGCTTCGAGTTCAGCCTGCAGGCGGGAATAGTTCATGGCCATGGTCTGCACCTGACCAGGGTCGGAGGGTGGAGAAGCCAGATCCTCTTCAAGACACTTGATCTCGTTTTCCAGCCATGCAATTTTTTCTTCCAATAATTGGATGCCTTTTTCCACCTTTTGTTTCTCACCCTTGCTCATGACTGATTTGGTTTTATCACTTTTTGCGGGATTGACCGCCTTTGGTTCCTCAACCACCATTGGTTGATTTAGCTGCTGTTTGTAGGCCTTAAACTCGCTGTAGGTGCCCTTAAAACTGGCAAGCGTATGATCCTTTGGCTCGACTTCCCAGATTTGGGTCGCCAATCGGTCAATCAGGTAACGGTCATGCGAAACGAGCAAAATCGTGCCACGAAAATCAGCCATAACGGACTGCAAGATTTCTTGTGAAGGCAGGTCAAGATGGTTGGTGGGCTCATCCAAGAGCAGAAGGTTGTAACCCTGCAGCGCGAGGCAGGCCAGGGCCAGCCTTCCGCGTTCACCGCCTGATAGCAGGTTCACGGTCTTGAAAACATCATCCCCGGTAAAGAGGAATTTGGCCAGGTAATCGCGCACCTCACCCGGCAGCATCTTGGGAACCACACCCTGAATCTCTTCGATCAACGTCCACGCGGCGTGCAGACCCTCATGCGCCTGGGCAAAATAACCGATTTTAAGATTCGCGCCCAGTACAGCCTCCCCCGCGAATGGAGGAATTTTCTCCAGCAGGGTTTTTAAGAAGGTGGTCTTTCCTGCGCCATTAGGTCCGATAATGGCGGCGCACTCATTACGCACCAAAGTCAGATCAGGCACCTCAAAGAGCGGTTTGCCTTCATCTGCATAACCCACTTGAAGTGAACGGGTGCGCAGTACCAAATCGCCGGAGCGATCTGCAGATTTGAGGTTAAGGTGGAGCGCCCGTTTTTGGGTGGGTGGTGTCAGACGCGCTTCATCCAACATGCGTTCAAGGCGTTTACGTCTGCCTTGAGCCTGACGGGTGTTTTGACCGGCAATGTTACGCCGGATATATTCTTCTTCCTTGTCAATAAATTCCTGCTGGGTCTGGTATTCTGCCAGACGCCTCTCGTAGCGCTCCTGGCGCTGCTTCATGTAGGCGCTGTAGTTGCCGCGATACTCTTCAATGGTAGGGGTCATCTCCCAGATCACATTAACAACCTGGTCAAGAAAATAGCGGTCATGCGAAACGATCAACACGCCGCCCGGCCAATCTTTGAGATAGTTCTCCAGCCATTCCACAGCGGCGATATCCAGATGATTAGTAGGCTCATCCAGAAGCAGCAGATCGGGTTTGGAAAGCAGCAGTTTGGCCAGCATGGCGCGCGTACGCTGTCCGCCTGAAAGCTGCGGCACCGGTCGCTGCTCATCCGCACGGGAGAAGCCCAACCCGGTGAGGGTCATGCGCACCTGAGTCTCGTAGGTGTAACCACCCAAGTGATCAAATTTGGTCTGTAAAGCCCCATATTGGGCTAGTAATTCTTCAGAACTATGGTGCCCGGCAAGTTGGGTCTCAAGGTGATGAACCTCTTTTTGCATCTCGAGCAGGGGTTGAAAAACGGTCAGGATTTCATCCCACAAACAGCGATCAGATTGAAGCACGGCTTCTTGAGGCAGGTAGCCGAGCACGCCGTTGCGGGCGCGGTTGACTGTGCCGCCCGAGGCTTCATCCTCGCCGACCAAAATGCGCAGCAGGGTGGATTTGCCGACACCGTTCGGCCCTACCAGGCCGATGCGGCTGCGATGAGGAACGCTAAAGGAAAGCTCTGAAAAAATATCCAAAGCTCCAAATGATTTAGAAAGATTGGTTGCTGAAAGTAAAGGCATGTTATTGCTTCCTGAAAAATGCTAGCAAAGTATACCATAGTGGATTATTTCAAGAAAAAACCCCAAAAGGCTCTCCTTTTGGGGTGATTTAACTATAAATCACTATCCTACTCAGATACTTGCCAGAGAAAAAGTTGATTATCGTTACCGGCGGTGGCAAGATACTTGCCGTCTGCTGAAAATGCCAGGGCTGTGATCTGGCCTGCGTGCCCATCGAGAGAAGCCAGCATGGTGCCGCTGGTAACATCCCAAATCTGAAGCGCACTGCCCACACCCATGGCCAATAATGTGCCATTGGGTGAAAATTCAATGCAAAGGGCCGGCTCAGTCAGCTCATAGGTTTTGAGCACGTTGCCCCCGGCAGCATCCCATAAGGTGACGGCAGGGCCTGTTGTTTCGATGCCAGCAGTTGAGGCATTACTTGCTATTAAGGAACCATCCCGGGTCATGGCATAAGTGGTGACAAAATCTTGGTGATCCAGGGTGGGGCCAAAATTACCATCCGTAATTTCTTGCAATTGCAGGGTAGCTCGAGCATGCCAGACTATCCATTGGGGACTTTGGGTGAAGCCTGCATTATATAGGGGAGCAGCTGTCTCGAAACCAGTGAGGGTATTAATAATGCCGCCGTCAACAATGGAATATAGGACAACCGTCCATTCATCTGCGATTGCAACCGCCAACGTGTCGCTGCCAGGTGAAAAGGTGGCATTGCCAATCAAAAAATCAGGTGAAATAGTTAAAACGACAGAATTTCCGGCGGTAAGGTCAACCAATGAAATTGATTTCATGTCGATTGAGACAAGGGCAGCCAGTTTTCCATCTGAAGAGATGTCTGCCACTCTGCCGTCTTTGGTGCTCATGATATTTTTAGGAGCAAGACCAGGGACGTCCAATACGCTAACCCCAAATAGTTGGGTACCAGCGGAGTCTGTGTTTTGGGTGGATACCGCCAGACTGAGCCCATCTTTTGCCCATTTGATCTGTTGGATGGTATTCACAGGCGCCCGGTTGATCACCGTCAGCGCAGCGGCGTTTTTATCTGTGATTTCTATAGGAACGGGTACAAGAGTAACTGTTGGAGAAGGACTTTCAGTGCTGGTGACGATAAAAGGCGGTTCGGTTGGCACGGTCGTTTCTACTGGAGGGGTCACTTCAGGCAAACTGCAAGCTACCAGAAGAACCACCAATAAAACACTAACACACCAGACGAACACTTTTTTGAATTGTTTAATATCTTTCATTTCACCAATCCTTACCGTGATTATACTCCCTGAATTAATTGAGCATATCCTTAATTTTTTCCGTACCCCAATCGACTGCGCTGTCTTTCGCCCTGGAAAATATGCTTTCCAGCCAATTCGAGAATATGGCTTTCAAATGACCAAGACCGCGCGAGATGGCAGCTTGAAGATCAAGGCGCCACAATTCTATCTGGTTTGTGATGCTGGCTTTGAGCTGTTCATCCCATTTGCCGGTTTTTCCGATTAAGATGACAGGCCGCTCATTTAGCATCATTACTGTGCTGCCCGTTCCGTCCACGGGGATGGGAGTGCCATAGGCCTTGTCCAGCCCTAAAACATCCGTGGAAAACGCGATTATTGACGTGGATGGGATATTGGAAAAACCTACCGGCTGCGGTGCGTCACCGTCTTGAGAACGCCAAGCCAGGATCGCCAGATCAGCTCCATTTTGAAAACGATATTCTTGAACATTGCCGGTTTGGCCTTGAACCTGACCCAGTGATTTGCTGTTCACCACTAATACAGAAAGATCGGTGAGGCTTGTGATGGCATTATATTGGTAAAGCGGATCCACTTGCCAGAAAACCATGGGGACAGCATCTCTGCCCATCAACATCACGCTGGCGCGCACCAAGAGATCAGATTGCAATGTATTCGCATCAATCGAGCGGCTGCCCTGAAGACTTACCAATTCTTCCGGGCTCCAGGTTAAGCCGGTAATGTAAACCAGCTTTCCACCTAGCTGTCTGGCAAGGTCTTGCACAGATTGAACTTCGGCAGACATGGAAGCAGAAGCTGCCGCCATGGAAGAATTGCAGCCCTGATTGATCTCGGAAGTGGAAGGCATCTCTGGTGACACGGCTCCACGCCGTGGTTGATAGGTGACCGCATCGGCTGAATCCCAGGCTTTGGCAGCGTTAACCTCCAATAAAAATGAAAGTGGATTCACCGCGCAGTTATCAGCGGTGGCACTCACCAGACTGCCCATCCAAATTTTATCGTTGGGGTCTGTGTTTTTTATTAACTTACTTGATGCTTTTAACATTTTGGCGTAAAAAGCAGGGTCTGATTGTGCAAGCGACCGACCCCCATTCGTGGAGTTAATCTGATCGCCGATTTGCCAATAATTGACCTTGTCACCAAAATGATCCACTGCTGCCTGGATAAATTTTTCCCAACGTGCACCAAGGGTCTTTTGATCCAGTGAAAAACCTGGCGCTGAAAGGTAAGCAGGGAATCCGGTGATCACAGCGACACTCTTCAATCCACGAGTCTGGGCAGAACTAAAAAACAAATCAAGCGGCATTACACTGGACCAGTCGTAGACGTCCTGCGTGGTTTCAATTATCGACCAATTCACTTCGATGCTCACATATTCCACACCTGATTGTTGAATGGCGTTTAATTGCCCCTCAACGGCTTCAGGGGTTAACGGAGGTGAAGATAACAAATCAATTCCCATACCTTCTATCCGCGAAGAAGGCGGAGGAGTGGCTGCGTTGTAGATCAATATACCCGCTACAACCAACAGACTAATTGGAATGATGTGTCGAATAATGTAGCCTATCAGTTTCATATACAAAGCTCCCTCATTTCTGGTTGCAAGATTGGCACCAACCAATTTATTAAATTCACTACTCTTTTTGTTATGCCGATATTTGCAACCTTGGCTATAATTACTGAACCAATCAGGATAATAATGAAAAAAGATAATATCTTTAAAATTTTATTATTGATCGCAAGACCTGCGGCAGGTAAAAGTGAAATCATTGCCTATTTAAAGGGCGTTTCACTTGAAAACAGAATTAACCGTTTTCACATTGGGCAAATGAATGAAATTGATGATTTCCCCATGTTGTGGACGTGGTTTGAAGAAGATGCCTTGCTCAGAAAAATGGGGCACCAACCCATCCACACTGATGCGCATGGTTACTTTCTTAAACAATACTATTGGGATTTGTTGATTGAACGTATTGGCCTCGAATACGAAAAAAGAATGCGAGATATTCCAGATTACGAAGAAAGCTTTACTACTCTTGTGGAGTTTTCGCGCGGCACACAACATGGAGGATATCGTTCAGCATTCGCTCATCTTACACAAGAGATGATTGAAAAAATGGTCGTTTTATACATCGATGTCCCATGGGAAGAATCCCTACGAAAGAATCGTAAACGGTTCAATCCAGAGAAACCAGACAGTATCCTTGAACATTCTCTGCCCGATGCCAAATTGGAACGGTTGTATAAAGAGAGTGATTGGCAAGAAGTCAGTAAAGGGGATGAAAATTACTTGTCCATTCAGCGTCAAAAAGTTCCCTATTGCGTTTTCGAAAACACCGATGATATTACCTCTCAACCAGGGGAGGGTCTAGGAAATCGTCTTGAAGCAAAACTAACCGAATTATGGGCTCTTTGGGAAAACAAGTAAAATAATCATTACAATAGGCAAAAATGAGGGGAAAATGGTAGATCTTTATCTTGGTAGACAGGCTATTTTTAATCGTAAAATGGAAATCCATGCTTACGAATTGTTTTACCGGTCTTGTGATACAAACTCAGCCACATTCGATGACCCAGATCTTGCCACCATTCAAGTGACACTCAATACCTTAATAGAGTTGGGTTTGAACAAAATCGTCAACAACTCAATCGCGTTTATCAATCTTACCCGCAATTTTCTTTTAGGTAATTATCCTATTTTCCTGCCTCCAGAAAGGATGGTAATAGAAATTCCAGAAACCATCACAACTGATCAGGAACTTCTGGATGCGTTGACTAAACTTCACAAAGCTGGATATGCAATTGCTCTGGATAATGTAATGAATATTGATCGCATTATTCCTTACCAAAATATTGCATCCATTGTGAAGCTGGACCTTAGATTAATCGACCCTCAATTATTACCAGAGATGGTAAATTCCATTAAGAATTATGGATTTCAAGTGTTGGCTGAAAAAGTTGAGACAATAGAAGAATTTACGATCTGCCATCGGCTTGGAGTGAATTACTTCCAGGGGTATTTTTTGTGCAAGCCTAATATTATCCACGGCAAAAAAAAGGATACATCCCGTTTAGTAGTAATGCGGACTTTGGCCATTCTTCAAGACAAAAGAACCTCTTTTTCTGATCTTGAAAAGATTATTGCGCAGGATGTGAATTTAAGTTACAAATTATTACAATTGACCAATTCAGGATATTATTCTTTTATCTCTGAAGTGAAATCATTGAGGCAGGCGATATCTTTGGTTGGTTTGGATACCTTCCGCGGGTGGATGTCATTACTCTTGCTGACAAAATTGAGTGATAAACCTGTAGAATTAACCAATATTGCCTTGCAGCGTGCCTATATGGCAGAATCCTTGGCCAAAATATTTAACCACCCTCAACCCGAAGTTTGTTTCATGATTGGTCTTTTTTCAGTGATTGACGCCCTGGTTGATCAACCTATGGAAAAAATCATTAAAGAATTAAACCTTTCAGAACCTGTCTC
>PNNU01000112.1 GCA_013824385.1 Anaerolinea sp. | reverse complement strand
CCAAAAATCCTTTTGGTACATATTTATATGTAACATCAATTCGGGCATGCCCCAACAGTTCGGAGATTTGCCGGCGAGCTCCACGATCATCCATTCCTTGGGCAAGAAATTCCAGATATCTATTTTGAGCATAATTTGCACGCAACCGATGTACTCCACTGATTCCAATTCCTAGTTCTTTTGTTGTGTCTAGCACAGTTCGCCGAAAACCAGCCCGCCAGGAAGCACTAGGGGTAAATATAAATTGTTTGGAACGGTTTAACCTGAGGATCAGATCTTCTGGGATTGGCACCGGTCTATAGCGACCCCCCTTCCCGGTGATATGCAGAAGGTTGTGCTCTACATCAATATTTTGCCCTTGCATTCCGGCCATTTCATCTTCCCGCAGCCCACAACGTAATGCCAGCTCTGCAGGCAACGCATAAGCTGATTTTTTCTCCGTCAAGAATTCAACCACCTTTACTGAATCTTCTATTCGATAGCCAAACCGTGGTGCACGTACATTGCTATCATCGCGAAAGGATTTCACCCATTCACGCAGTTCGGGTGTAATCGGGGATGGAGTTTTCGTCCAACCGAGTTTTAAGCATCCAAGATGGACTTTTTCGAGCGCCGCTAGCAATTTGTTCACCGTACCAGGTGCAGAATTTGTGTAATGTTCTTCAAATGTTGTCATGATTATGTCTGGATTTAGTAGTTTGGCCAGTAAACCCTCATCGGTAATTTCCTCTGCGCGTTTGAAGAATAAGGTTGCCGCCTGAAAATATGTTCGTCGAGTGTTGATTCCCAAAATGACAGGTAAGGGTTGTGTGGGATCTCCGTCCGGTCGTAGTGATTTCTTGACAGAGGTCACACCATGCTCAACTTTGTACTTTTCAATTTGTTCTTTACCCCAGGTAACTTTAGCAAGAGAATGATTGACCTGGTTTGAAATGGATGACAATGACAAGCTACAACTCCTTCGTCGGTTTTGGAACTCGCTTCCAGCCGTTTCTAGTATTACGGAAATATTTTTTGGTTGTGCCGTTAAGCCTTTCGTCGAGATAATCTCGGCGTACGCGCCCCCAGTGAGGGGTGTAACAGTTTTTTGCACTTCGCGATGCCGGCGACCTGTCAACGCCCTGCCTGGCATCTGCGGACTGGTTTTGGCCTGTCAATAATGAACAAGCCGTCAAGCGCAGGTCTTGCCTTGCATCCCATAAATAACCTACGTTGAAATTAATCTTGCGTTAGGGGGAACCAACCAACGTTGAGAAAAGCAATTTGTCTGCATATTAGGCCTTTATCAACTGGTGATAGAGGCTTGAGACAAGATATACATTAACTAAACCACAAATCACCCTTTTATTGCAAGTACCCACTTTTTAAAAACTAACTCTTGATTAAGTAATACATATGTATTACAATTAATTTAATCTTATCGAGGAGTTCAAAATGCCTAAGAAAAACTCATCTACCAAACCAGTCCATTCCTTCCGCCTTAGTCTCGGTTGCGTTCGCCAATTAAAAGACCTCTCCGGGACTATGGGGCGAAGTGAAGGTGATGTGGTTGAAGTAGCCATCGACCGGATGTATCGGGAAGAAATCCGTTTTGGAAGTTTGATGATTGGTGAAGGCCAAAAACCTGAAGATAACTATAAAGTAGAAAAGAAAGAGGAAAAAAGATGATTGCTGGATTGTTTCACCTGGTGTGGAAAGTCATTTGGAACACATTTGTGATCCTTATCTGTGCCAGCTTGATTTTTGTTGGTTATAAGGCTAGCCAACCTATGGCAGTGGTCGGAGTGCCAAAAGGTATGACTTACGTCGATTTCATCAAGGATCGGCTGGATGCGGCGAAAACGGTTGAGCCCTCCCGGTGTGGTTGGGGAATGATGCTATCACTGGTCGCCCTGGGTCCAATCTATTCATTCGTTTATACTGAAGTTGGGATTCACCCAGATGGGTTCCTTGCTCGTGGCACCGCCCCTGATCCAGATATCCCAAAGGATGTAGCTGGCGCGAATTGGTATGAAGTCCCAGGGGTTTGGTGGAACACAGTTGAAAGATTATCATGGACGATGGTGGGTAAGCCGGCAGCGTATGGGTGTAAATTCCGACCAATTAGCTCAATTACAAATTAACGATATTGTAAATATCATTAATTCACTAGCCATTTATAAACAAGTTAGCGAAAATCATTATTAAACTCATTAAAATAGGGCTACCATATTAGAGTAGCCCTATTTATCAAATCGACATTAAATTACCGCTTCCCACCATCCCAGACCAGGAAAGGCATGTTCACCACCACACCGGGTTTAGTCGTGGTCAGTTTTCCTTCTGTCTCTGCCTGAAGGATCTCCGCTTCGGATTTAAGTTCAGTCGCTTTTGCTCCGTCTACCCACTTGGTCAAAATAATCTGCCGCAGTGGAGAATAACCTTCTGTGCCAGGCGGATTATTGAAAACATCGGGCTGGAAGCCCAGGGGGCCTTTTCCGGTTACGCCATTTTCGAAAACGTACACATTTGCCAATACTGTTTCAGGCACTTGAGCTAAAGAAGGCACATAAATAACTGGGGATTTCATCATGTTTGTCAGTTTTTCGGCAATTCCAGAATCGGAGGCTTCAGTGTGTGTAAAATAAATTTCTTTTCCTTCAGCGTATGCCCGACCTGCCGGGACTTGGGCAAATGTACCTGTGCCCTGGGTCTGTGTACTACAAGCAACTAATAAAGTCGATAAAACGACCACGGATAAGATTATTGCCTTGATACGGTGTGATTTGAACATTGGTAGACTCCTTTGAAATAAGTTTGACTAGATCTTTTTTTTACGCAGCCGAAGGCTGTTTGTAACCACAAATACACTACTGAACGCCATAGCCCCTGCTGCCAACACTGGAACGAGATAACCCAAAGCTGCTGCAGGGATGAGAATGATGTTATAGATGAAAGCCCAGAACAAGTTCTGCTTGATGGTGGTCATGGTAGCACGTGAAAGTTGAATGGCACGGGCAGCTCCACGTAAGTCGCCGCTAATCAACACAACTGGGGCTGACGCCATGGCTACGTCTGCACCGGTACCAATGGCGATACCGACATCTGCTTGAGCCAATGCCGGCGCATCGTTTACACCATCACCTACCATTGCAGTGACTAGTCCCTGAGCCTGGAGTTTTTTGACTTCAGCGGCTTTATCGCCTGGGAGTACCTCAGCTAACACCTGGTCAATCCCGACTTGTTTGGCAATTGCCTGGGCAGTTTGAATATTATCACCCGTCAGCATGGCAACCTTGATCCCCATTTTATGAAACTGTTGGATTGCCTCGATGGATCCATCTTTAACGGTGTCTGCAACTGCAATTGCACCGGCAATTAGACCGTCGATTGCCACTAAAACCGTTGTTTTTCCCTCTCCTTGCAGGCGGGAGACTTCAGATGTGAAACTACTGACATCCAATCCACGTTCTGTCATCATCCTTGGGCTGCCAATAACCACCGGAAAACCTGATACCTGTGCCTGCACACCATGGCCGGCGATAGCACTAAAACCTTCCGGTTCTGAGAGTTTTAGGTCACGATTTCCCGCTTCTGCCACTATTGACTCGCCTAATGGATGTTCGGAACCTTTTTCTACAGAGGCAGCCAAACGAAGTAATTCATTTTCGTTAAAGCGCGAGCCCTGGACAACGATATCGGTTACAGACGGTTGTCCCTTGGTGATCGTTCCGGTCTTATCCAGTACAATCATTTTGACATGTCCGGCGCGCTCCAATGCTTCGGAGGTTTTGAGCAAGACACCCATCTCAGCACCTCTTCCTGTTCCAACCATTACAGCGGTTGGTGTTGCCAAACCCATTGCGCATGGGCATGCAATGACCAGAACAGCAACCATCACGATCATTGCACGAGTGAATTCGCTAACCTCTGAATTTATTGCCAGCGATGGTCCAAAAAACATCCACGCTGCAAAAGTAAGCAATGCAATGCCGATGACAGCAGGGACAAAGTATCCGGATATTCGGTCCACCAACTTTTGAATCGGTGCCTTGGATCCTTGTGCTTCTTCAACAAGTCGGATAATTTGGGCCAGGGCGGTTTCTTTGCCAATCTTGGTCGCCTCAAACTTGATCATCCCCAGTTTATTAAGGGTTGCCCCAATGACGGTTGCACCGGGTCCTTTTTCAACTGGCATGGATTCACCAGTGAGCATGGACTCATCGACTGACGAGTGGCCATCTATAACGACGCCATCTACAGGAATCTTCTCGCCAGGCCTAACAATGATTACATCGCCTACCAATACATCTTCAATCGGCACCTCCATCTCTTGTCCATTGCGGATTATGCGAGCGCTTTTGGCGCGAAGTCCCATCAACTTCTTGATGGCTTCACTGGTACGTCCCTTGGCACGAACTTCCAATAACTTGCCCAGCTTGATCAGGACAATAATCACTGCTGCGGTTTCAAAGTAGACGTGCCCCGAAAACAATCCTAATGTCACAGGTATGGAATAGAGAAAAGCGGCCGATGTTCCAAGCGAGACCAACACGTCCATATTGGCTGACCCGTTCCGCAGCGATTTAAATGCACCAACGTAGTATTGCCAACCCACGTAGAACTGAACAGGTAATGCCAAAACCAACATAATCCACTTTATCCATAACGAGTGCGAGACTTGCATGGGTAAGAAACCCAAATCACCGGACATGGCGATGATGAATAATGGAATTGTGAAGATCAACCCGATGATAAGATGACGTTTTTGCTGATCGATCTCCTTTTGGCGAGCCATTGCTTCTGCATCTTCAGCATTGCCACCTGTTTCCAGAACCTCAAACCCTGCTGACGAAATTACCCGGCGCAGGTCAGTCTGGCTAACAAGTGTGGGGATATACCTTAACTGGACACGTTCAGAAGCAAAGTTAACTTGTACTTCACTCACGCCTTCAATTGCCGAGAGTGCTTTTTCAATGCGGCGGGCATCATTGTCATCACTCATACGTTTAATGATTAAATTCGCTTCACCCTCTGCCACGCCATAACCTGCGCGTTTTATACGCCCAACCAGTTCATCCAGGGTGGATGTTTGAGGGTCGAATTCTACTGTTGCCCGCTCCGACGAAAGATTTACTGAAGCATTCTTTACGCCACCCGCTTTTTTTATCGAACGCTCAACTGCGGCGGAACAGTTGGCGCAAGTCATTCCGGTAATTGGTAGTGTGATGAGACGAATATCTGTCATGATCTCCTCAAAAAAATTGAACTCCATTCGGGAAACCAGATTTTTCTCGCTTCCTTTATTGGGTAGTCGCACAGCGTAATCAGGTTACCCGTTACGTTGGGACTAATCCTAATCAATACAGTTAATTGAATCAATAGGCTATCCCCACCTCGAAGTCAGGCAATTATGCCTATAGGACAGATTAAACTGAAATGATAGACTCAGCTACGTATTGATTTATTAAATTAATCAACTCATTGGAGAAATTTTGACGGACATATTAATCGCATTTATTACCGGACTTACAACTGGAGGGTTAAGTTGCCTTGCTGTTCAGGGTGGACTTCTGGCAAGCTCACTTTCAAGTCAAATTGAAAAAAACGTTGCGCAGAAATCTTTCAACAGAACTCGTAGGCAAAGACCTTCAACTCTACAAACAAGTCCTAAACTCGCCCTGCCTATCCTGGTTTTTCTAGCAGCCAAAATACTGGCTTATTCAATTCTTGGTTTTCTTCTTGGGTTAGCAGGCCAGGTATTCCAGTTATCGATAATGACCCGGGCAATCCTTCAGATCGGAATTGGGATTTTTATGCTAGGAAATGTCATGCGAATGCTCAAGGTCCATCCTATATTCCGTTTCTTTGCAGTTGAGCCGCCCGCGTTTCTCAGGAGGAAAATACGAATAACTGCTAGCTCCTCCGACAGTCCTTCTTTATTTGCGCCAGCCTGGCTGGGATTCCTGACAGTTCTGATACCCTGTGGAGTCACTCAAGCAATGATGGCTGTTGCGCTTGGAACAGGTGATCCAATCCAGGGAGCAATCCTTTTATTCGCTTTTACACTTGGGACAAGCCCAGTCTTTTTCACTGTTGCTTACTTCACAACAAAACTGGGGGAAAAACTTGAAAAATATTTCATGCGTTTCACAGCGGTAATAATTCTTGTATTAGCGTTTATTACTATCAATAACGGAATCACTCTAACCGGTTCGCCCTTCTCCCTATCACAAATATTATCCAGTAATCAAACTAAGGGGGTTTACACAACACCTGAACCTCCACCACTTGGGATTCCGCGCCCCCCAGTCCCTACCCCAGAAGGCGGCGCAATTGTTCCTACACCAATTTTTGCTGGAGACCTCTCAGGAATTGTGACTATCAACGTTGAGAATTATGGGTACGTACCAGATACAATTCATGTAAAGGCTGGACAACCATTTCAGCTCAAATTAGTTACAAACGATGTCCGATCTTGTTCACGCGCTTTTGTAATTCCTACTTTAGGAATTCAAGAGATCTTAGATTCCACAGGAGTAACTACGATAGATATTCCAGCGCACGACCTAGGAACCAGAATTTCATTCTCGTGCTCCATGGGGATGTATGGCGGATTTATTATTTTTGACATATAAGAGGACTCAATGACTCAAAAAATTACGATAAAAATCAAAGGGATGGAATGCCCGAATTGTTCAATGATACTGGAACGTATTGAAGAAAAATTAATAGGGGTAGTAAAAGCAGAGGCAAGTTATCACAAAGCTCAAATGATCGTTGAGTATAACGAAACCCAAGTAACAGAAGATCAAATAAAGGCCGAAGTTCAGCGGATGGGTTATGAGGTAATTGCAGTCAAAGAAAATTATTTATAATGGAAGAACATTTATATGTAATTTGCCAATACTCACACAACGCCCTCCATACGCACTTTAAAGGAACAGAATTAATCAAATAGAAAATTCCTAATTCTCATTCACCGGGTTCCGGAAAATAGTGCCCCTCAACCCACTCTTCTCCTGATGGGCTTATTTCTTTTTTCCAGACTGGTACAATCTCTTTTAACCGGTCTATACCATAACGGGCGGCCTCAAAAACTCCGCTATCGCGGTGAGCAGCTGTGCAGGCTATAACCACAGTGGGTGTGCGCGGCATCAACTTCCCAACACGTTGAACGATCGCTATCCCTTCGACCATTGGCCACTGGTTTCGAATCTCAAGCGCGACTTGTTTCATCTTCGCTTCAGCCATTGGTTTGTAGGATTCGTATTCCAGATAAATCGTTTGATGCCCATCTCGTGCTGTTTCTCCACGAACCATACCGGTAAAAATAGCTGCCGCTCCGGTTGATCGAAGAGTAATTTTATTGAGCAGGTCATTCATATCTAAAACTTCTTCGGTAATTGAAACAATCAATGGAAAATCATTAAACCTATTCAAGGGATTCATTTATTACATCACCTGATTGTCCGCCACGTTTTTCGATCAAGCGGATGTTTTGGATACACATAGTCTTCTCAACAGCTTTAGCCATATCATAAATTGTCAATGCCGCAATTGAAACCGCAACGAGTGCTTCCATTTCCACTCCTGTCTTACCATTTGTTTTAGCTGTGGCAGAAATGACTACACCCGGGATATCATCGTCCAATTGTAAATCAACATCAACCGTGGTTAAGCCCACAGGATGGCATAATGGGATAAGATCTGAAGTTTTTTTTGCTGCTTGAATTCCAGCGACCAAAGCTATAGTCAACACATCCCCTTTTTTCATTGTCCCTGCACGGATCAAATCCAGGGTCTCGCGTTTCATCATGATTTCACCACGAGCTAATGCGAAGCGTTGTGTTTCGATTTTATTACTTACATCCACCATTTTTGCATTGCCTTTGGCATCCAGATGAGATAATTTTTGATTCATTGCGTCCGTCCTTTGGGTTACCCCAAATATTATCCACCAATTTGTGACATGCGGCGAGTTTCCGGGAAATGTTTCATAGCCAATTCATGCCCTTGCGGTTTATTATCCACAGCTTGTTGTAGAATAGCTGTTATATCGCCATCTTTGCGTAATGCATCACGAATAGGTATTTCACCATCGATTAATAAACATGCCCGCAGGGATCCATCTGCTGTCAACCGCAATCGATTGCAACTTTCGCAAAAGTGTTCGCCTAATGGAGATATAAAACCTATTGAACCTGGCGCTCCGGGGATGCGAAACATCCGCGCAGGTCCAGCATTTTCGGCTCCGTCAACGGGCTCTAAATTAAGATCTGCCAATTGTTTATGCATCTTCTGCACAGAAATATAACGTTCACTCCCAGATGGCAAATCTAAACCCCAGTCCTGTTGATTTCCAACGGGCATTAACTCGATAAACCTAACTTGCCAGGGGTGCGATAAAGTAAGCCGAGCAAGGGAGGGTAGCTCGTCATCGTTGAACCCACCCACAACAACGGTGTTCAATTTAATGGGTATAAGTCCGGCTTTTTCTGCTGCAAGAATACCATTCCAGGTTTTTGAAAAGTGTCCATAGCGGGTAATGCGATGGAACTTGTGCGCATCAAGAGTGTCCAAGCTGATATTTACGCGTTTCAAACCCGCATCAACCAGGGGTTTGGCAAATTTTTCCAATAGTATTGCGTTTGTGGTTAAACCAATATCCTTAATATCGGAGATTGCAGAAATTCGCTGAACGATCTCAATTACATCGGGTCGAATTAGTGGTTCTCCACCGGTTAATCGAATTTTACTCACGCCAAGGCTTGCCGCGGCTTTTACTACTCTAATAATTTCATCCGCTGTTAACAGATTTTCTTGTGGTATCCATTTCGCAGCAGTGTTAGGAATACAATAAGCACAACGCAAATTACATTGATCTGTTAATGAGATTCGTAGATATGTAATGGAACGCCCGTAATGGTCTATCAACATTGAAATTTGTCCCTAATTTCCATAATAATAAGATGGATCAGGAGTACAACTTCTCCTCGAGTCTTGTTTCTCTTTAAAATCTGCTAATTAAAATAGCCTCTATCAATTTCAAAGTAATTCTCTTAAAGAGTGAACTATCTTATATTTCATAAATTATTTTAAGAATAATT
>PNNU01000111.1 GCA_013824385.1 Anaerolinea sp. | reverse complement strand
GCAACGGCAAGCTGATGGGGCGAGAATACTTCATTTTGGAAGGCACTGAAGAGATCACTGATAACGAAGTGATCGGCGAGTTCCTCAAACAGTTTTACAGTGAGGCTGCGTCCATCCCCGACAAGGTGCTGCTGCCCAACGAAGTGGAAGAAGCCCAGATCATCCAGCAATGGCTGAACACCAAGCGCGGCAGTGAAAAGAAGATGCAGATGTTTGTGCCAAAACCGGGTTCCGCATCACAAGACCTGGTGCAAATGGCCACCGAGAACGCTGTTGAGACTTTGCAAGCGCTGCGTTCCCAGTGGGAGGCCGACAAGAACAAACAAACCCAGGCGCTTTCTGAATTACAGACCGCGCTTCAGTTGGTTGAACCTCCCAACCGCATCGAGTGCTACGATATTTCCAACACCCAGGGCAATTCTTCCGTGGGCAGCATGGTGGTCTTTGAACAGGGCACCCCCAGCAAGGGCATGTACCGCCATTTCAACATCAAGACCGTGATTGGCCCGGACGATTTTGCCAGCATGGAAGAAGTGCTTTCCCGGCGTTTTAAACGCTGGCAGTCTGCGCAGGAAAAACAGCTTGTCGGTTCCAAGCCGGACCCCTCATTCGCGGTGCTGCCTGATCTGTTGATGGTCGATGGCGGTAAAGGCCAACTCGGACGTGCAGTCAAGGTGCTCGAATCCTTCGGGCTTTCAGAGCGCGTTCCGCTGGTGGGTCTGGCCAAGCAGCAGGAAGAGCTCTTCAGGCCGCATATTTCAGACTCCATCATCCTGCCACGCCATTCGCAGGGGCTGTATTTGATTCAACGGGTGCGCGATGAAGCGCACCGCTTCGCCATCACCGCCCACCGCAAGGCGCGCGGCAAAGTGGGTATTGCCTCCCGCCTGGACGCCATCCCCGGGGTGGGGCCGAAACGCCGCAAGGCGCTGCTTCAAAAGTTTGGCGATATCGAAAGCATCCGCCAGGCGCCGCTGGAAGAATTAACAAAAATCCCCGGCATCACCGAGGATATTGCGCTTGCACTTCAATCCGGGCTGGATTAAGGCCCGCTAATCACCGGTAACCCGGCTGACATCCAGGCGTTGATGCCGCCGTCGATGCTGGTCGTTCGATTCAAACCGGCCGCACGAAGCAAATCCCTGGCCTGTCCGCTGCGGTTGCCGCTGCGGCAAATGATCAACACATCTTGATCGGCGGGGATTTCGCTGACGCGGGTCGATAATTCTCCCAATGGGATCAAAACCGCGCCTTCGACATGCGCTTCATTCCACTCACTTGGTTCACGGACATCCAGTAGAAAAGCGCCGTTGGCAAATTGTTCATTTGCTTGTTGAACGGTTATCGTGGCTGGCAGGCTGTCTGTTTTGGGTTGAAAAATTAACACAGCAGCGACGATGACTGCTATCGCCGCCAATCCTATGAAAATCCACTTGTTGTTATTAGGTTTATTTTTCTTCACACTCATAGTTACCTCTTTTATATTTCAGATGTTCAAATGGCACAAAAGATACATTCAAATTATGCAATAACCATTTCGCGCAGCACCTTTGCCGCGGATTCAGCAGTGATGTCCCGCTGCGGCATGGCCAGCAGTTCATAGCCGACCATGAACTTGCGAATGGTGGCTGACCGCAGCAGCGGCGGATAGAAATGCGAGTGCAGCACCCATTCGGGATGAGCTTTGCCATCGTAAGGCGCCTGGTGAAACCCCATCGAGTAGGGAAAAGAAACGCTGAAAAGTCTATCGTAGCGTTTAGTCACTTCAAGCATGATCCCGGCCAGGTTGGTGCGTACCTTTCCATCGACATCCGCCAGACGGGTGAGGTGGTGTGTCGCCACGACCATCACTTCAAAGGGCCAGATTGCCCAAAAAGGCACAACTGCCATGAAATCTTCGTTGGCAGCGACTACTCTTTCACCAGATTCGAGTTCAAGTTTGACATAATCCAGCAACAGCGGGGATTGATGCTGACGGTAGTATTCTGATTGCGAGACGAGTTCCTTGGCAGGTTCGTTGGGCACGCTCGAGGTTGCCCAGATCTGGCTGTGCGGATGCGGGTTTGAGCAGCCCATCATGGCGCCTTTATTCTCAAATACCTGCACATAGCTGATGTCGTTCCTGGCGCCCAGCGTTTCGCTCTCTTGTGTCCAGGTGGAGATTACTTTTTCAACTTCTTCCACGGACATATCCGGCAGGGTCAGGTCATGCCTCGGAGAGAAACACACTACCTTGCAATAGCCGGTTTCAGGTTCCTCACGCAGCAGGGGATGTTTATGTGCTGACGCAGGCAGGGTCGATTCGGGCAGCAGCGCCGGGAAATCATTATTAAATACGAAAGTGTTCTCGTAGGCCGGGTTTTTGTCACCCGAAGCGCGGGTGTTACCCGGGCACAAGTTGCATTCAGGATCGTATTGGGGCAGGTCGATTTTTTTCTTTTCTTCAACCTGACCGAGCCAGGGGCGCTTGGTGCGCTGTGGAGAAACCAGCACCCATTCATTGGTAAGTGGATTGAATCTGCGGTGAGGTGAATCAGACATGACTTACTCCTTAATCTACGGATAATATCAATTATACCCAGTGTGTTACACAAAAATTTGGAAAAAAGCCGGAGGAAACTTAAATATTCCGGGATGGCTTGCGTTTAATGTTGGATTTCTGTCTCAGTATTAGCTTAAACCGTTTCATTTGTTTCTCATTTATTATTTTTGTACTGTGATATTGTGGTTTATTCAGATAAAATAAAAAGGAGGTTGATTCAAGAAGGAGAAAAATTGATGAGCAAGAAGTTGTTTTTGCTATTTTTCATTATGATGTTTTTTTTGAGTTCGTGTGTACAATCCACTCCTACAGAAATTCCTTCAACTGAGATTACTGTCACTGAAGCCGTTGTTACTGAAGCTGCTGCTGTTGTAACACCTGCAGGTGATACGTTGACACTAAAGGTCTACCTTCTGGATTACACTTCCGACACCATTGCCTGGCTTGAAGATACCATTAATCCTGCTTTCGAGAGCGAACATCCGGGTGTTGCGGTTGAGATCATCAAAGGGAGCTGGAGTGATTGGAATATAACCTATGAAGGTTTCTTTTCGACTAACTCCGGCCCGGATATTATCAACCTTGGTCCTGAAATGGATACTCTATATAAAAATAACCTGGCCGATTTGACCCCCTATATAGGGGAAGTTGTATGGCCTGAAATTATTAATTTTGGACCTGCCATTGAGGACGTCAAGTATGAAGATAAACTACGTGGGTTGCCCCTCTTTACCGCTCCCCGATTTGTCTTTTGCCGTAAGGATTTAATGGAAGCCGCAGGTTGGACAACTGGAACCCCAACGAATTTCGCTGAATGGGTGGATTTTGCCAAAAAAGCAACCATAATTGATCCCGCCACGAACACACTCATCCAACAGGCACTTGTTCCAGTTGATGCTGGTTCAATGGGTGATTGGCAGTGGTGGCTGCTCGTCTTCGATTCCTTGGGTGGCGAGCTCTATAAAGAAGACGGTATTCCAAATTTTAATTCACCTGAAGCATTGGCCGCCACCCAGTTCTTGCTTGACATGCGTCAGGCGACTTACGGGCTTGCCGGGAATAATGTTGCACCCCTTCCCACTGGACAGGGTTCTGTAATTGACGTCAACGACGAAACTGGAATGGATAACGGTGCAGTCTGTTTGACTCACTCTGGTTGGGCTGCTCCCGCTTTTGATCGTGCCATATGGGAAAAGGTAAACATTGATGCTTTCGCCGGAGATCCACCCAACTTTCCCAATAGCAAACCCGTTGTATTGACCTTCAATGACTGGTTGGCGGTTCCAGAATACAGCCCCAATAAGGAATTGGCTGCTGAATGGCTCAAAATTGCTTTTTCTAAAGACGCAAATAATAAGTGGAATGAAACCCTGGGTTTACTCCCTGCCCGTGTCGATTCACAATTTGGTTACGTGGCCGATACCGCCCAGTTACAACGCGAAGCAGAATTAGCTAACCAATATGGCGTTGGATTTGCCGGTATTAAGGAACCCGCCAAACTCGCTGAAATTTTGCAGGATTTTCTTGGCAAATTGGTTTCGGGTGAATTATCTCCGGAACAAGTTGTTGATAGCATTCAAACTGAATACATTACAGTATTAAATAACACTCCCTGACAATCATCAATCAGGAAGTGTTTATTGTTCATTTTCTTGCCATAACTTCGAATATCAAAATTTTTACTCGGATGATGTTTCAATTCGATTTTGACCATTTTGCTTGGCCAGATGAACCAATTTTGCTGCTGCTTCAATACACTTATCCACAGATTCGCCGGCAAATTGATGGATGCCGCCGCTGATCGTGATTCTTAGTTCTTCTTCAAAAATATTCAGCTCAACCGACTCGCGGATTTGTTCAGCCACGGTTAAGGCGTTTGCCGTCGCACATGCAGGCAGAATGATCATAAAGTCATCTCCACCAAAACGACCAACAATATCCGTTGTTCTGACACTCGAGGTGATGATTTTGGCCACTTCAAACAATACCCTGTCACCCATCTGTTGACCGTATCGTTCATTAACCTGTTTTAAATCATCAATATTAAACAGGACAATACTCAAGGTTTCTTTGGTTCTGGTGGCTCTTTTGGTCTCATAGCCCAATCTTTCAAACAATATTCCTCGATTGTTGATTTTGGTAAGGAAATCGGTACGGCTCATTTCTTCCAGTTGTTTGGTTTTTTCATCCTGAGCGGCTTGCAATAATGTAGAAAGTTCATTAACTTTGCTAACCAGTTGCTCTTTAGTGAGGTCTTGATATGAATTCATCTACCTGCTCCTAATCGAATTTACGTTCCTCTGAATCCATTATATAGGCTAAAACAAGCGAATTCAAATCCTAAAAGGGTTTATTTCAAAACAGAACTGCAAAGTCCAATATGGACTGATGAGGTTATAATTTTACTCCATGCAAACGGTTGCAAAAACTGAAATTAGATTGGATAGTTTCTCTGGAGTGTCTGGAGAAGATGGTTGGCGTTTTATTGCTTTTTTAGCGGAAACAATTAATTTTAAATACTAATGAGATTATCCTACTATACCAAAAAGACGTTTGATTGGATTTCTGATCTTCCTGTCGGGGGAGCCTGGGGACGGACTCTGCAGGAGCGCGTTCAAAAAAACCTGCGCTGGCTCTGGTTCGACGGATTGTATGCTTCAGCCAGCGACAACATTATCATAAATTTCATTAGTCTTTACATACTCTCTCTTGGAGCCAGCGAATTCCAGATCGGCATCATGAGTTCGTTGTCAAGCTTTACGGCTGCCGTAATGCTATTCCTGGGCGCCATCCTGGCTGAACGTATCGGCCACCACAAAGAAATCACTGTTTTCTCAGGCGGTGGTTTTGGACGCCTGTGCATCTTGATGCTGGTTTTTGTTCCAATCATTTTCCATGGTGCAAATGTGGTTTGGATTGCCATCGGTTTTTCAGTATTGAGAGATGGCTTTGGCAATATGGGATATCCCGCCTGGATGTCAGTGATCAATGAGACGGTACCGCTCGAAGGGAGGGGACGTTTTTTTGGTTCACGTAACTTCGTCATGGGCATGGCTGGCATGATTACCACCCTGGTGGCTGGCAAGATTATTACCCTCTTCGTTCATCAAACCGGATATCAAATTGTGCTAGCTGTTGCTTTTGTATTGGGGATGGCCTCCTCTTTCAGCTTTTTCAAGTTAAAAACAGAACCCACCATCAAACGCGTTGGCCGTGGAACCAGTCTGTCCATTAAGGCGATTCCCGGTTTATTAAAAGGACATCCTCAGTTTGTGGCTCTGATGCTTACTGCCGGTTTATGGAACTTTGCCATTAACATCTCTGGCCCGTTCTTTAATGTCTTCATGGTAAAAAACTTGAATTTCTCAGCTTCGACTGTTGGATTGATGGCAGTGGTTACTTCATTAACTGGTTTGCTCGTGCTCAACAAGGTGGGTGACTTTTCTGATCGCCTTGGACCTAAAAAAATGCAGCTCTACAGTATGGCGCTCATCCCGCTTTTGCCGGTTATGTGGGTTTTTGTCCGTGAACCCTGGCATGTCGCTTTGATCAACGCCTTTGGCGGTACGATCTGGGCGGCTTTTAACCTGGCTTCTTTCAACTTAATGCTCAATTCAATTCCCAAAGATAAAGTACCGAGTTACTCGGCGCTCTATCAGATTATGGTGACCCTGTCTTTGGCTTTGGGTGCTTTTTTAGGCAGCACCCTGATTACCCGTTATGGCTTTTTCGTCTTGCTGATTGCTTCAGCGGTTGGCAGGGTGATAGCGACCATACTCTTTGCCAGGTTGGTACGGGAACCATCCAAAGAGGTTGTTGAGACTGTTTAATCCGATCGGGGCTTAATGGTAACTCGATAAACATAAGAAGGCATTTCACAGCAGTTATGTGAGAGAAATGGTTTGTGATTATTTACTCAACCTAATACCTCTCGTTTTACTCGGGTACAAAAGTTCTCTCCCTCTCCATCCAATGGTTGGGGTAAGCCCCCACACGCGAAACGTCGGGGGTGGGGTGAGGCAAAACAGTAAATCTTTCTCAAGCAGAAGGTTCCATAAAAACGCTCCATTTATACATATATCCAGGTTGTCACTTTTATTGATTATAATGAATCCAATCATGGATCATGAAATCTTTCGAAAAGTAATTTGAAGGCGGTTAAGGTGCTGAATGGGTGATAAACAAGTAATATTTTCACTGGTCAAGGTTGGCCGGGTATACCAACCCAACAACAAGGTGGTCTTGCGAGACATTTCGTTGGGTTTCTATTACGGCGCCAAGATCGGTGTGCTCGGGTTGAACGGGTCTGGTAAATCCAGCCTGCTCAAGATCATTGCCGGCAAGGACGACGGGTTCACTGGAGAAATGGTCTTTTCACCCGGCTTTTCTATCGGTATGCTCGAACAGGAACCCGATTTGGACGATAACAAGACCGTCCAGCAGGTGGTGGAAGAAGCGGTGCAGCCGCTGGTGGATGTGATGAAACGCTACGACGAGGTGAACAATCTCTTCGCCGAACCGGACGCCGATTTCGACGCCCTGCTGGCTGAACAGGCCAAGTTGCAGGAGCAGATCGAAAAACACGACGGCTGGACACTTCAAAGTCGGCTTGACCTCGCCATGGATGCATTACGGTGCCCGCCTGGGGATGCACCGGTCAAGAACCTTTCAGGCGGCGAGCGCCGCCGTGTGGCGCTTACCCGTTTGCTGCTGACCGAACCTGATATTCTGCTGCTGGACGAGCCCACCAACCATCTGGATGCTGAATCCGTAGCCTGGTTGGAAAAACATTTGCAGCAGTACAAGGGCACCGTCATTGCGGTGACCCATGACCGATACTTTTTGGATAACGTGGCCGGTTGGATTCTCGAACTGGATAAAGGTACCGGCATCCCCTGGGAAGGGAATTACTCTTCCTGGTTGGAACAAAAAGAAGAACGTTTGCGCCGTGAAGAGAAATCTGAAGGCAAACGTATCAAAACCCTCGAACGCGAGTTGGAGTGGATTCGTATGTCTCCCAAGGCGCGTCAATCCAAAGGCAAGGCGCGTTACACGGCTTATGAAAACCTGCTTTCTCAAGATGCCGAGGCTCGCCGTGAAAATCTTGAAATCTACATACCCCCTGGTCCCCGTTTGGGCGGTAAGGTGATTGAATTCACAGATGTGTCCAAAGCTTACGGAGATCACCTTTTGTTGGATCATATGAACCTCAGCATCCCGGCAGGCAGCATTGTGGGGGTCATTGGACCCAACGGTGCAGGCAAGACCACCATGCTGCGTATGATCACGAATCAAGAAACGCCAGACAGCGGCAGCGTGGAAATTGGTCAAACGGTCAAACTGACCTACGTGGATCAAAGCCGCGCCTCACTCGACCCTGAGAAAACAGTTTGGGAAGAAATTACCGGTGGTGAAGAAAATATCATGCTGGGAGGACACAAACGCAATTCCCGCGCCTATGTGAGTGCGTTTAACTTCCAGGGCACCGACCAGCAGAAAAAAGTGGGCACCCTTTCAGGCGGCGAACGCAACCGAGTTCACCTGGCCAAGATTTTGAAGGAACAGGGCAACGTCATTCTGCTGGATGAGCCGACCAACGACCTGGATGTTAACACCCTGCGCTCGTTGGAAGAAGCCATCGAGAATTATGCCGGCTGCGCCATCGTAGTCTCGCATGACCGTTGGTTCCTTGATCGTATCTCCACGCATATCCTCGCTTTTGAAGATGACAGCACCGCGTGGTTTCAGCCAGGCAACTGGACGGATTATGAAGTGGATCGCAAGAAGCGTCTCGGCATTGCTGCTGATACTCCCCACCGCGTACGCTATCGCAAATTAACCGTGTAATGACTTGAAATGACTTGAAATGACATGAAGTCTACACCCCTCTAAACGAGGGGTGTATGTTTTTTTATCCAGGTCTTCCGTGTGTGTTCCTCGGCTACTTGAGATAGAATTACTGAGTTACAAAATTGAGCTTGATATTCGATTAGGAGTATATATGTCAGAAAACGGTCACAATCATCGCCAAATCCTGGCGAATATCGCTCATCGCGCCATGCTCGAACGCGGATTAATCCCGGATTTTTCACAAGAAGTGTTGACTGAATTGGACAATCTTCAATCTTCTGCCAAACAGCAAAACACGGACAGTATAAAGGGTCTTCGGGATATGCGTGGCATGTTGTGGTGTTCCATTGATGATGATGATTCACTTGATCTTGATCAACTCTCCGTGGCAGAGCAGCTGCCCGATAAAACAGTGAAGATTTACGTTGCCATCGCAGACGTGGATGCCTTGGTGAAAAAGAACACCGCTATTGATAAGCGTGCACAGCATAATACTGCCACGGTTTATACCGTAGGCATGATTTTCGCGATGCTGCCAGAAGCGATTTCCACTGGGTTAACCTCACTCAACTACAACGAAGACCGGTCTTCTGTTATTGTAGAAATGACAATCAATGAATACGGCTCGCTTAAAGACTCCACCGTTTATATGGGGATTGTGAATAATAAAGCCAAGCTGGCTTATAACGGTGTGGCCGCCTGGTTGGAAGGCAATGCTCCCATCCCAC
>PNNU01000110.1 GCA_013824385.1 Anaerolinea sp. | reverse complement strand
TACCTGTGGCTTTCTACCGATGAGGCTTCTTATATCAATGGAACCACCATCAGTGTTGATGGCGGAATTGTTTTGGGCACCTAATTTACTGATTTCGAGGAAGAATGACCAGATACGCGACGATTATTGCTTCAGGATCCTATTTACCTGAAATTGAACGCCCCAACTCTGCCATGAAAGAACGTTTCGGTGAAGTAATTGACAAATTCGAAGCCTCTTCTGGTGTCAAGACCCGGTTTTATGCACCTGACGAATGGGTTACATCAGATCTGGCAGTTGAAGCAGGTAAAAATGCACTTGCTAAAGCAGGTTTGAAACCGGAAGATCTTGACCTGATTATATTAGGTACTGACAGCCCTGATTACATCACACCTGCCACGTCGGTAGTTGTGCAGCACAAATTAGGCGCCAGAAATGCCGGTACCTTCGATGTTGGCTGCGCTTGCGCGTCTTTTCCGACAGGGTTGAATATCGCTGCCGGTTTGATCAGCAGCAACCCGGGGTTGAAATACGTAATGGTCATCGGTGCGTATATGATGCACAAGCTCTCCGATTGGGAAAATGATGTAATGTCCTTTTTCTACGGGGATGGTGCTGGCGCGGTAATTCTGACTGCCAGTGATAAGCCGGGTTTTGTTTCATCCACTTTCGCTGCGGATGGTTCGTACCATAAACATTGGGGGATCTATTCTGGCGGCACTTACGAACCTGCCAATGAAGAAAGCTTGAAAGCTGGCCGCACCAAGGTCAAATTGGTCACACCTTTTCCACCAGAAGTGAATCATGAGGGTTGGCCGGCGCGTATGCGAGAATTAGCGAAGAACGGCAACTTTGAATTAACCGCCGCCGATTTGATCATCTACACCCAGGTGCGCCTGAACAGTATCAAACTTGTTCAAGAAACCCTCGGGCTTCCTTTCGAAAAAGCCCATTATGTGATGGATCGTTTTGGGTATACCGGTTCAGCCTGTCTGCCCATGGCCTTTGATGATGCCTGGGAAAAAGGAAAAGTCCATTCTGGAGATCTGGTTTGCTTTGTTGGTTCCGGGGTTGGGTATAACCAGGCCGGTTCTGCATTTATCATGCCCTAGGTGATTATGAACCCATTAGATGAGTATAAAAAGAAACTGATTAGCATCCACGAAGCTGTAAGTAAGGTGAAATCACACCAGACTTTAAGCGTGGCCATGGCTGCTTCTGAACCACCCGGTCTGTTGGGTGAGTTAGGCAACCACCGTGATCGCCTCGAAGATGTAAAAGTATGGGTTTGTCTGCCATTGGGAGCTTATAGTTTTGTGCTTGATCCCAGCATGGATGGACACTTCTTCATTGAAAACTGGTTCTATGGCAATGCAGATCGAAAGGTTCACAATGAAGGCCGGGAATCCTACATCCCCAACAACTTGCACCAGGCTGCAACCAAGAAACTTTACGCCACTAAAAACAAGGTAAACGTATTCTTTGGCACAGCCACCCCGCCGGATTCCCGCGGGTATATGTCTCTATCACTTGGGTTGGTCATGGAAAAACAGTTGATCGAAGCGGCTGACCTGGTCATCCTTGAAATTAACGAGAACCTTCCCTGGACGTTAGGAGACACCCAGATCCATATCTCTGAAGTGGATTATGTTGTTGAAAATCATGTTGCCATTACTGAGCTTCCAGTTGCACCTCCCACCGAGGCTGAAGAGAAAATTGGCCGTTATATCGCTGACCTGATTGAAGATGGCTCTACCTTACAGCTGGGTATTGGCGGCATTCCGAATGCAATTACGCCATTTTTGCTGGACCGTAAAGATCTGGGCATTCATACCGAAATGTTCACAGACGGCATGGTAGATCTCTACAATGCCGGCGTGATTACAAATCGCAAGAAGTCGCTTTGGAAAGGCAAGATGGTTGGCGCTTTTGCTCTCGGAACTAAAAAGTTATACGACTTTGTGAACAACAATTTGGGCGTTGAATTTCAGCAGGGGTGCGTCACGAACGATCCTTATGTGATTGGCAAGAACTACCGCATGATTAGCATCAATACAGCGCTTCAGATTGACGTTTATGGCCAGGTTTGTTCTCAATCCATCGGGTTCAAACATTTCTCAGGTACCGGCGGTCAATTGGATACCCATCGCGGAGCGCAGCTTTCTAATCAGGGCAGGGGCATCATCGCCTTGCGGTCCACCGCTAAAAACGGTGAAATTTCTACTATCATGCCTATCCTCTCTGATGGCGCTGAAGTAACCATTCCCAGCCATGATATCGATACTGTGGTGACCGAATTTGGTATCGCAGATCTTAAAGGTCTTTGTGTACGCGATCGAGCATTGGCGCTGATCAACATTGCCCATCCGAAATTTAGAGATCAGTTGAAATCTGAAGTTATGCGCCTTGGCATTGCTCCTCGTTTTTAGGTTCCAATATTTACCAACAATCTAAAAAATTAAATTGAACCATTAAATTGAACTCAATAAATCAAAACTGTTTTGGATGGTGAGCAAAGGAGAATAATATGAATAAACCCAAATCATATCAGAAAATCTTTAATCGGATGGTTGAGACCCCTGAATTAGTTCAGAATGTATATTTTTCCGGTGACGAGACCAGTATTCCTGTTATCTTTTTGCATGGAAATTTATCTGCCGCTCTATATTGGGAAGAAACGATGATGTCTTTACCGGATGGTTATCGTGGCATTGCGCCTGATTTACGCGGTTACGGTTGGACGGAAGACAAAGTTATTGATTCAACTCGGGGAATGCGTACATGGAGCGACGATATTATCGCATTGATGGATGCACTTTTAATCAAGCAGGCACACGTTGTAGGATGGTCAATGGGTGCAGGGGTAATCTACCGCCTGATCACAGATTATACAGAACGTATTAAATCTGCCACCCTGGTTTGTCCAGTCAGTCCATACGGGTTTGGTTGTTCAAAAGGTGCAGATGGCACTCCTTGTTATTCTGATTTCGCCGGATCGGGTGGCGGCATTGTAAATCAGGAATTAATTAATTTAATTCAGAACGGTGATCGCAGTACAGATAATCCTAACTCCCCACGAAATGTAATTAATTCTTTCTACTATAAACCGCCGTTTGTAGCAGCCCGTGAAGAAGACTTTTTAACCGCCGCCCTTGCTGAAAAGATTGGTTCTGATCGTTACCCAGGTGATTTCGTCCCCTCAACTAATTGGCCTAACGTAGCTCCTGGAAAATTAGGTCCGGTGAATTGCTGGTCGCCCAAGTACTTAGGCGAAGATGTCGCCGATTTACTAGCCGTTAAAAATAAACCGCCGATTCTGTGGGTACGTGGGGATTCAGACATGATTGTTTCTGATAAATCCATGTTTGATTTTGGCACACTTGGCAGCCTTGGCTATGTGCCAGGTTGGCCAGGCAATGAGATCTATCCGCCTCAACCTATGTTACTGCAAACCCGTTCAGTTTTTGAAAAATATACACAAGCTGGGGGTAGTTATGTTGAGCATGTTATTGAGGGTGCAGCTCATGCTGTGCATATTGAAAAACCATCGGAATTTAATCAATTATTCCACCGCTTCTTGAAGGAACATTGAGTCTTCAGAAAATCAGTTGGCGAAAGAAAAATAGGAGTGTAGCATGGCAAATCGTAAGCTTGCACGTGGTGTAGCACTAGTCGGCGCCGGGATGAGCAAATTTGGAGCCTTCAAAGGCAAATCTTCACGTGATCTATTTGTTGAAGCCTTTGTTGAAATGCTGGCTTCAATTGATAAACCCTTTGACCCAAAAACGATTGATGCTTTATATGTTGGCAATTACAGCAGCGATTTATTTGAAAATCAGGGGCATATCGCCCCCATCATGGCCAGTTGGGTGGGGTTGAATCCTATCCCCGCGATTCGGATTGAAGATGCATGCGCCAGTGCAGGTGTTGCGCTTAGAGAAGGCATCCTGGCCATTGCTTCAGGTCTGTGCGATATTGTTGTAGTTGGTGGGGTTGAAAAGATGACCGATCTGGCTACCGAAAAAGTTACCGATACCCTGGCAACGGCTGCCGATTCGCAGTACGAAATTCCGGCCGGGTTTACCTTCCCCGGTTTCTATGCTGCCATGGCTACCTCTTATATGGCTGCCTATGGGGCAACCCCCGAGACTTTCATGAAAGTGGGAATCAAAAACCATAATAACGGATCGCTAAATGAGAAAGCCCAATTCGGCGCCAAGATTTCGACACTTATGGAAGCCCGTAAGGCGAGTGCTGCGAAAAAGGGTCTGCCCGTCCCTGAGTGGAAGGACGAACTTGATTTCTTGAAGGATGAGCGAGCCAATCCCATCATTGCCTGGCCAATGCGTTTGTATGACTGCTCTCCGGTTTCAGATGGTGCTGCATTGGTCCTGTTGGTGAGTGAAGAACTTGCCAGCAAGTACTCAGACCATCCCATTTATATTGCTGGTGTTGGTCAAGCGAGTGATGGCGCCTTGCACGATCGTGAGGTTCTTAGTTCCATCCCTTCAGCACGGCTGGCTGGCGAAAAAGCTTATGAGATGGCAGGCATTCAACCAAAGGATATTGATTTCGCAGAAGTGCATGATTGTTTTACCATCGCAGAAATCATCGCTTCAGAAGATCTCGGATTCTTTGAAAAAGGCGAAGGTTGGAAGGCTGCTGAAGCTGGCGAGACCTCACGCAGTGGCAAGAAACCTATCAATTTATCAGGCGGCCTGAAATCCAAAGGGCATCCGGTTGGCGCATCTGGTGTGGGTCAAGTGGTGGAAGTTTGGAAGCAGTTACGCGGACAGGCTGGCGAGCGTCAATTACCAGGCAAGCTAAAATTCGGACTTACGCATAACGTAGGCGGAACCGGTCAAACATGCGTCGTTCACATTTTTGAGAGGAGAGACTGACATGGAAAACGAGTTTACCCATGCAGCTTACAGCAGCTTCTTAAAGGAACATAAATTATTGGGCAGCCGTGATAAAAAATCAGGCGCGGTTTTTCTTCCTCCTCGACCTTTGAACCCGCAAAACTATTCAGTGGATATGGAATGGTTGGAGTTTAGCGGAAAAGGTACTCTCGAAGCTTATACCATTGTCTACATCGCTCCCACGGCCATGATTGAAGCGGGATTTGACCGTAAGAATCCGTATTGTGTGGGCATTGTCAAGACCGAAGAAGGCCCCCTGGTCAGTGCCTTCATTAAAGATGTAGATGTTTTACATCCCGAAACGATAAAAGTTGGAACACCTCTAAAAGCATTGTTTGTTGATCGTGGTGAAGGCGATGCCAGACAATCCTTTTTGGCTTTTCAGCCCGTCTAAGATTGGAACGATTAAATGCCATTGATAAATGTAAATGACATCAATCTCTACTATGAACTGCATGGTCCTGAAAATGCAGATGTCATTGTGTTATCCAATGGTATTTTTATGTCAACCGCGAGTTGGGGTTACCAGGTGGCTGCGCTAAAACAGCACTTCAGAGTGTTGGTTTATGACTGCCGCGGGATGTGGAAATCTGATCATCCGGCTGGACCTTATTCATTGGAGCAGCACGCTGATGATCTGGCTGGTTTGCTCCGCGGGCTTGGCATCGAAAAAGCTCACATTGCCGGCATATCTTATGGCGGTGAAATCAGCATGATCTTTGCTATTAAATATGCGGCGATGGTGCGCAGTTTGATCGTCTCTTCGTCGGTGAGCCAGATTGATCCGTTGTTACAGTCTATTGGTCAGAGCTGGGTTGTCGCATTGCAAAGCCGTGATGCTGACACTTTGTTTAAGGTCACCTTGCCATATAACTTTTCAGAGCGCTACATCAAAGAAAACCAGACAGTGCTGGTCAACTCTGCCAAACGCTATGAACAGATGGATTTTGACTCTGTATCAGAACTCATGGCTGCATTCATGAAATTGGATATTACCGACGAGTTGAAAGAGATAAACTCACCAACATTGGTAATTGTTGGTGAAGAAGATATCTTGAAATCGAGAAAATACTCTGAAATTATTGCTCATGAAATTCCAAATTCAGAACTTGTGATCATTCCTCATGCGGCGCATGCGGTATGTCTCGAAAAACCGGGTGAATTCAACTCTGCTGTTCTTGGTTTTGTGCTGCGGAATTGCGAGGTAGTGGCATGAGCGCCAGTGAACACTTCGAATTCTTTAGCGGGCAGCAAGAAACTTTCAGTAAAACGATTACTGAAGGTGAATCAGCTTTGTTTGCAGGTCTTATCGGTGAGAACTCACCCGACATAATTGACAATACCGCAGATTCAGGAGATTTTCAGCACAGATTCAGTGTCAACCCATTGTTGTTGGTTGGTATTATCGGTGGATTGCTCAATACGCGTATTCCTGGAAAAGGTTCATTATGTGTCACCATACAATATGAATTTCTCGCGCCGATCTATTGTGGCGATAGGATCGAAACAATCATCGAAGTGAAAGATTTTGATCCACATAAACACCTGGTTACGCTTAAGCTTAATTGTTTTGATCGTAATAAAAACCAGGTACTCACTGGGCAGGCAGTCATGCTTGCTCCTGTCTAAATTGGCGATACACGCTGGTTGGCATTATTTTAGGAGGTGAACCTAACCAATATCTGAAATGTTTTGTTTGCAAATCAATTTTGCTCTAAAATTATAAAGAGGAGAGATAAATGAAAAAGCTTGCAACTATTATCAGCATTTTGACCATCATGGCAATTTTATTAAGCGCCTGCGCCAAACCGACAGTTGCCCCTACAGCAGAGCCGACTGCCGCCCCCACTGAAGTCGCAGCCACCGCTGCGCCCACAGAAGAACCCCTTGGTGAAGTCCTCAAAATTGGACAGATCACCTCTGCATCCGGCGCCATGGCTCTCTACAGCCTGCAGCAGCAGCGCGGTTTCCAGATCGGCTTGGAATACGCCTCCGGCGGCAAGCAGGATTCTGAAGGCCGTTTTATCATTGCTGGACGTCCAGTTGAAGTAATCGTTAAAGACGATGAACTGACCGCAGAAAAGGGTGTTTCCCTGGCCCGTGAATTGATCGAAAAAGACGGTGTTGAAATCTTGCAAGGACCTGTCAGCTCCGCGGTTGCAGTTGCTTTAACCACAGTTGCACTCGAAAACAAAATGGTTCTCATGATCGACCCCGCCGCTTCAGCTTTCACAACCGGCGCAAGCTTCAACCCCTACGTATTCCGTACCTCCCGCACCAGCTACGATGATACACTCGTCATTGCCAAGTACCTTGTTGAAAATGTCAGCAAAAAATTCGCTCACATTTACATTGACAACGCTTTTGGTCAGGGCAGTGAAGCCGCTCTGGAATTTGCAGTTGCAAAATACGGTGGTGAAGTTGTTGCTCCCATCCCTGCTCCTGCAGAAACCACAGATTACACCGCTTATATTCAGCAAGCCATGGATTCCGGTGCTGGATGCTTGTTCCTCACCTGGTCTGGTATCGGTTATGTGACCCTGTTCCAACAACTCACCGATATGGGCACCCTGGATGCTATGACTGTTTCAACCGGTTTTGGTGACAATGCCTCTTTCGCTGCAGTTTATGGAAACGCTGTTGGCACCGTCGGATTAAACGTGTATCATTACACCGTCCCCACCAACGAAGTCAATGACTACCTTGTTGCTCGCCACATGGAACTCTTCAATGAACCCCCCGATCTCTTCACTGCCGGTGGTATGGCCTCAGCCATTGCCTTGGCCGCTGCTCTTGAGAAGACCGCTGGTGACGCGTCTGGTGATGCATTGATCCCCGCACTTGAAGGACTTTCTTTCGAAGGACCTAAAGGCACCTATCATATTCGCCCAGGTGATCATGTCTGCGAACAACCGATGAACATTCTCAAGTTGGTCAATGTCAATCCTGATAGCGATGGTGATGGTGTGAACGATTTCAAATTCTTTGAGACCGTATATGTCAGTGCTTTCGATGAATTAGACATCCCCTGCACCCTTGAGGGTGACTATGCTGCTCGCTGCGAAATGAATAAATAAGCTTTTCTCGTTTGTAGTTAGTTACGTAGGTAAGGATAGAAATATCCTTACCTACAAAATTATTTTAGATGAAGGATAACCAGATGGAGTCTGAACAGAAACCGCTTCTGGAAGCGAGAAGTTTACGCAAGGAATTTGGTGGATTGGTTGCCGTTGAAGATGTTAGTTTATCCATCCGCGAAAACAGCCTGCACTCAATTATCGGCCCCAATGGAGCTGGTAAAACCACCTTTTTCAATATGATCTCGGGTGTCCTCCGTCCGACTAAAGGGCAGGTAATTTTCAAGGGGCGTGATATAACACACCTTCCAATACATCGGATCGCTCACCTTGGAATTGGAAGATCTTTCCAGATTACTAATATCTTTCCGAACCTGACCGTGCTTGAAAATATACGCCTGGCTGCTCAAGCCATGGGTAAAGACAACCTTCGCATTTTTACTTCCTCCAATCATTTAAAAAAGTATTTGGTGAAGTCAGAAGAAGTGATCGACCTGGTTGGATTAAACGGTAAGGAACAGGCATTTGCTTTGAACCTTTCACATGGTGAAAAAAGAAAATTAGAAATAGCAATCATGCTGGCTTCAGATCCGTCACTGCTCCTTATGGATGAGCCGACAGCCGGCATGTCTAGCGAACAAGTTCCAGCCTTGCTGGATATTATTAAGAAAATTCGCGGACTTGGTACAAAAACCATCGTGTTGGTTGAACACCGCATGGATATGGTCATGAGTATTTCAGACCGCATAACTGTAATGCATTTGGGAAATGTGCTCGCTGAGGGAACTCCTCAAGAGATTTCAAACACTCAATCTGTACAAGATGCTTATTTGGGAGCGTTGTACGGGGACATCACAAAGAAAAAGGAGGCATGAGTGGAACCAATCCTCAAGCTAGAATCCATCCATACCTTTATCGGACAATTTCACATCCTCGAGGGCGTTTCGATCGAAGTGCCGCGAGACAGCATCACCGTGCTTCTAGGCCGCAATGGAGCAGGTAAAACGACCACCTTAAAATCCATTATAGGCCTGACTCCTCCACGTGAAGGGAAAGTGATGTTTGACGGCCGCGAGGTTCAAGGAAAACGAGCCTATGATGTGGCTAATTTCGGCATTGGATATGTACCAGAGCATCGTGCTGTATTCCGCAATCTTTCTGTAATGGAAAACTTGAG
>PNNU01000109.1 GCA_013824385.1 Anaerolinea sp. | reverse complement strand
ATAGGTATGCGGATCTTTAAGCACGCCGTTGGTATGCACGCCGCTTTTATGGCTGAAAGCATTGACACCGGTAATAGGTTTGTTGGGGGCGACGAAGAAGCCGGTCACTTTTTCAACGTAGGCAGAAAGTTCCATCAGTGGATGAAGTTGATATTGGTCAATGCCCATCAAATTGCGCATGGCGAGGATGGTCTCACTCAGATCAGGGATACCCGTGCGTTCTCCCATGCCGTTGACTGTGGTGTGGATGCAATCCGCACCGGCGCGGATGCCTTCAAGCGCGTTAGCCAGGGCCAGGCCGTAATCATCGTGGCAGTGCAGGTCAATTTTGCAGGGCGCCAGACGGGCGCGCAGTTCTTTGACCTGTTCATACATGCGGCTGGGGGTCATGATGCCCAGTGTATCGGCAAAACTGATGCGGTCCGCACCAGCTTCGATAGCAGCGTTGCACACACGCACCAGAAAATCAAAGTCAGTACGGGTGGCGTCTTCAGGGGTATAGCGGACTTTTAATCCCAGCTCACGGGCGTAGCGCACATGATCCACGATCCAGGTGATGGCTTCCTCCTGGTTTTTGTTCATCTTGGCGTCCAGGTGGATTTTGGAGGTCGGGTAAAAAACCACGACACGATCCGCGTTGCATTCTTTGGCCTTGGCAATTCCGCTGCGCGTAGCCAGTGAGTGTGCCACGATCTCAGCTTTCAGTCCCAGGTTGGCGATGCGTTTGACCGCCTGAAATACGTTCGGTGAGACGCTGGGATCGCCGGCTTCGATCATTTCCACACCGACCTGGTCCAGCCGTCGGGCGATCTCGATTTTTTCGTCCACCATTAAGTTGACCAATGGGGTTTGTTCCCCTTCGCGCAGGGTACTATCCAATATTTCTGCCATAATTGCTTCCTCCGGTACAAGATAAAAAAAAAGCTCCCCAGGAGGGGAGCTTTTACTTTTCGATTCAACTGGTTTGAATAACCTGTTTACACGGCAGCAAGCCCGCACACCCTGGTGGTGAGTGGGGAAAGTTTCTTGAGCTGCTTACCGAACTGATACGATTGAGTCATAGTATTGTCTAGTTTACTCGACGTTGGAGATATGTCAAGGGGCAATAAATGAAGAAAAAATTAATAATTGCAATTGTCAACGCGAGATCATGAATTCCACAAATCATCTCATTAAATTACCCTAACCGCCACTTGCAGACAAAAAACTTATATAATAACAGGGATGAATTTGATTGATATGCAACTCAATCTGTGGGGAGTAATTTTTATGAACAATTTCTTTATTCGATATTTCCGAGTATTTCTTTGTTTAGAGTTTTTGTTTCTATCTAGTTGTAGCATAGTTGATTCTTCTGTTGCTACTCCAGAAAACACCAAGCTAATTTCCAAACCTACCGAAACAGTCATTCCAATATAACTTATATCCTTATCGGAGGAATTTCAAATCTCTGATATGCAATCTATTTTCTTTACTGGTATAAACAGGGGAAAACTAATATATTACACGGAAAGCCCATCAAGTGATCAATACTTTCAATTTGATTTGCTCACAAGACGAGAATCATTAGTTATCGAAGATGTTTTCTTTGATCAAGATATGGTCGATGAAATTGGTAAGAAAACAAACAGAAACCCTTCACTCCCATTTTTTTACCCCTCTCCAAATTACAAAAAAATCCTTTTTGCGGAATTAATAAGTCCTGTTACTAAAACTCAAAGTTCCGTATTACCCACTCCGACAAAAGATACTTCAGGAGAACTTTTTAAATTAACTGAATCTTTAATATTCGAACTTTACATTTTTGATGTTGATAAAGAGGAGATAATTAATCTTGGAAATTTTTCCGGCGATTTTGGTGAGGTTTTTTGGAGCGAAGACAATAATACTGTTTTCGTAAATCGAGGGTTCACTGGTTACTATGATTGTTATTCACCAATTGGAATTTGGCAAATTAGTATTCCAAATAGGACAATTACGAAAATTCATATTGATGATGAAAAGGAAATGGAATTATCTCCTCGTTTGTTCTCTGATGATGGTACAAAAATAATTTTTCAATATGTAAGTTCTGATTCCAGAAAAAACCTATATCTCTTTAATTCCATAGATAAATCAATTAGAGAATTACCAATAGAGAAGCCGAATTCCATTTGGTGGCTTGAGGATGGAAAAGAAGTGGCATATTTATCGAATTGTGGAGATTGGAGTTCTGTAAAAATTGAAGGTTTTAGTATAGATAAAATGAGTCCATTACAGTCTAAAGATGAATGTTTTTCTTTTAATCCTTTTGCTTCGCATCATGTTGTTGGATTCGGCAAGTATATAGTATTTTATCGGGAGGGTAGTAAATCTTTGTTTGCAAGAACTGTGATCTTAAGTAAATGAAAAAATGTTAAAAAAACATATAGATAAATTTGAATATTGGGGTAAATTTCAAAATAAAAAATAGTTGAATATTTCTTAGTACTTCTAAATATTAAAGTTGGTAAGGGAAAAGACTTATAAATAGTATTTTTGGTACTCATTGAAATTTTCTTGAAACTCTTCCAGCCAGGCTTCGATAAATGTCCTTTGTTCAAACAAGGGCAATAAATCTTCAGCCAGATGGGTGATCTTTATATTTTTTACCTTTTCTGCCAGCTCTATAAACGCAGAAGGGATGGTATATGGTTTGATACCATCCCTGGCTAACTTTTCTTCAAGTGGATGTATCTTTTTCTGCATGAACCATAACAGATCATAATAATCCCGACCTTTGATCGCGGCTCCAGTACTGCCTTTTACAAAGGTGCGTTCCAAACAGGCCAGCATTTTTCCAGCCATCATTGTTTCAAGCGAAAAATGGGCAGCCACAAAACTACGGCCGTAAACCAAAACCGGTGTCTTACGAATGATAGAGAGCTGTTTGTGTTGACTTACTTCCACTTTAAGATGCAAGGGTTCAGCAACATGTGAGGTCAAGCCAAGCGCAGATAGGATCGGGAACTTCAATGTTGTCCGAATAATTCCCCATTCTCCAACTTGGGTTTTGGATGTAACATCCGCATATCCGATGTTGGATCGATAATAAGTCAGCAGGTCGCTCTCAAGATTGGAAATATCTATACCATTGGTGTTATCCAGATCAACGTCTTCAGAGAGACGATTTAACCCAAAAAAAATGTGCAGGCATGTTCCGCCATAAAAGTTCAACTTCCGATAGACTGAGTGGTTATACAGAAAATCCAGAGTCAAGGCTTGCAGGTATTCCTTTAGAACTACTCTTTTCGTTTCATTTGTAAGAGAAGGCTCTTTTTGAGACAGCACATTCTGCATCGATTGGATTAGGGTCGCCATATCGTTTTCCTTAAGTTAGATAGTATCCGCGACATCTTCAAGCTTTTGCTTGTTTCAACATACTTAGCAAATTCTGATTGGTCTGATTCATTGAAATCTTCCAGATTTAAACGATAATCCTCGGCCAAATTGTAATTTGAATATCTTTCTTTGCCATTAATAGTGTGTAGGTAGAGGTAATCGAACAACGCCTTGGATAGTGTTGCTTTGGCAAACGGAATCCCCAAGTATTGTGAAATTTCAAAACCTGTATAGAGATTCTCTTTTAGGTTGCGATAATTGAAAGTTCCAAATTTATTGTTTATTACGCGTGTATGTTTTAAAGTAATCGAGGTTATAGGAAAGGTAATTTCTGTGAGAATTCCGTACCGCTGTAAAATGGATTCAAGTGAATTGTATGATTGCGGGATCAAGATCGAACTGATTGCCAGTGAGAAATCCATATCGGTTTTATGCATTTCATAAAAAAACCGGGTCATGTATACTCCTTTTTTAAGTTGTATGATATGACCTGTTTTCATCCAGCGATAGAGGGCTGTTCGAACAGAACCGGCAGAAATGTATTCATCGCCCAGAAGTTGTTTTACGGCTTCAATGGTGAAATACGGTATTGACTCAAAAGAGGTAAGAGAAGAAATATTCATGTAGGATAATAGACACCTTTTGTCTATTATCCTACATATAACAGTAGATTTCAAGTGCAACTTAAAAAAACTCCCCAAACGATATTCCGCTTGGGGGCATTTAGACTAACCTTGACAAGGCTCAAAGCCTTGTCAAGGTTGAAATTATTCAACCAACTATTCGTATCTCAACGCTTCCACAGGTTGAAGATTGGCTGCCCGGTTGGCGGGGTAGATGCCGAAGAACAGACCCACCGCCGTGGAAAAGATGGTTGCCAACAAAATGGCATCCAGGCCGACCACTGGGTTGAAGGGTGTGCCGCTGGCTACAGCGATCTTGCCAACGATAAAGGCAATCAACCAGCCCAATCCGATGCCGATGATACCGCCCAGCAGGCTGAGCAGTGAAGATTCCGTCAGGAACTGGATCAGAATGTCTTTCTTGCGTGCACCCAATGCTTTGCGCAAACCAATCTCGCGTGTACGTTCAGTGACGGATACCAGCATGATGTTCATAATGCCGATGCCGCCCACCAGCAGAGAGATGCCCGCAATGCCGCCGAGGAAGATGGTTAACACGCCGGTGATGGTTTTGGCTGTGGCTACAAAATCATCCTGAGAGAAGACTGTGAAGTCATCCGCGCCGATGCTGGTACGGTGCCGTTCACGCAGAATTTGTGATACTTCATCACTGGCTTGTTTCATTAGCTCTGGTTTCAAAACACTTACAAAGATGGTATCCACGGAATCGCGGTTTCGGCGCATCAACCTGGCCTGTGCTGTTGAAAAAGGCACCATGACCACGTTATCTTCCGAACCAAACGAGCCGCCGCCTTTGGAAACGAGAACGCCAATAATGCGGAAAGGCTGTCCTTCGATGCGGATGGTTTCACCCACCAGCCCGTCGCGGCGGCCAAACAACTTGTCAGCCACATCCACACCGATCAGTGCCACGGATGCACGTCCGAGGTTTTGTTCATCGGTGATGAACTCCCCTTCAGACATACTGTAATTGCGCACATCTTTATAACTTGAGGTAACTCCATAAACGGTCGGATTGGTTTTTTCTCCACTGTAGGTCACTTGCAGGTTGTCACTTAATATTGGCGCTACTTTGTCGATGGAAGGCGCCTGGAATTGATCCAACAGGGCGTTAGAATCTTGAAGTGTCAGTGGTTCAATATGGCTGATTTCTTCGGTTTGATTGCCTCTGAACACAAAGAGCAGGTTGCTGCCAATGCCGCTGATTGAACCAGTTATGGTGGCTTGTGCACCGTTGCCCACTGCCAGCATGGCGATCACAGCGCCCACGCCGATCACGATACCCAAAATGGTCAGGGCTGAGCGCAATTTATTGGAACTAACGCTTTCAAACGCTTCGAGAATGGCTTGTCCGAGGTTCATGCTGCCACCTCATCGATCTTTCCATCCACCAGGCGGATGACGCGTTGAGTCTGTTCAGCAATCCTTGGATCGTGAGTCACGATCAGCAGAGTGGTGCCCTTGTCTCGATTGAGGTTCAAGAGCAATTCCATGATCTCCTTGCCTGATTTGCTGTCGAGGTTGCCGGTGGGTTCGTCTGCCATGAGAATCGATGGATTGTTAACAAGTGCTCGGGCGATGGCCACACGCTGCTGCTGCCCGCCTGAAAGTTCGGTTGGGCGATGGCTGATACGGTCCGCCAGCCCCACGGATTCAAGCGCTTCAGTGGCGCGTTTTTTTCGATCGGGCACCTGCCCTGCGTAACGCATGGGCAATTCCACATTAGCAAGGGCTGATGCTCGTGGCAACAGGTTAAAACTTTGAAATACAAACCCAACCTTGCGATTGCGGATTCCAGCCAATTGATCGTCATCCAGTTCGGAGACTTCTTCTCCGTCCAGGTTGTAGTTGCCATCTGTGGGATGGTCGAGGCAGCCGAGTAGGTTCATTAAAGTCGATTTTCCTGAGCCGGAGGGTCCCATGATTGAGATTACCTCTCCGCGTTCGATGTTGAAGGTAACACCATCCAACGCGTGGACTTCGATCTCACCGATCTTGTAGATCTTTCTTAATTCATTAACTTGGATCACATTATCTGTCATTTTGATCCTAGAAAGGACGTCCGCCGCTCATCATGCTGGTAAAGTCAGCTGAAGGGTTCAAGATTAATACGTCACCGGGTTTGAGATCGCCAGATGTGACCTCGCTCAAAGTATCTGAGGAGGAGCCAATCTCGATTTCGACCTTCACAGCCACACCATTTTTCAAGAGATAGACAACACGTTTGCCGTCTACCAGGCGAACAGCACGATTCGGAATTGTCAAAACATCTTTCAGATCGCTGACGACAATATTAACGGCTGCTGTCATGCCGGGCATGACCTGTTCATCCGGGTTGAGCACCTCGATGGTGACTTTAAAGTTTACTGCACCTGCAGAATTGGCACCGATACGGGCTACTTCTGAAACACGGCCCTGGTATTCTGCGGCGTTGATGGCGTCGAAAGTTAATGTGACATCCTGACCCACTTTAACACGGTTGATGTCCACTTCCGGGATTTCAACATCCACGAACATTTGCGAGAGATCATCCACGCGGAAGACGTAAGTACTGGGGCTGACCATGTCGCCAATCATTCCAGAGGCATCAGTGACGATACCCGAAAAAGGCGATGAAATTTTTGCCATGTTAAGAGTTGCTTCAATGGCTGCCACACGGGCTTTGGCCGCGGCGATATCTGAGGGGTCAGGGCCTTCTTTCAAGCGATCCCATTCACGCTGTGCGTCATCCAATTTGGCTTTGGCAACAGCAATCTCACCTGAAGAAATGGATACTTCTTTAGTGTCAGGAGTGTCGGTATAAAAATTCAGACTCAATTTGGCTTCTGCAAGAGCCTTTTTGGCAGCCGCAAGATTGCTGAGGGCATTGGCTTTTAACAGATCGGTCTCTGAAGATTCTCCGTATTTGTCGTATTCTTTTTGAGCTCTATCAACCCTGTCTTGAGCAATGACAACAGCTGCACTGGCAGAATCCAGTGTGTTTTGGCTTGTTTCCCGTGGGATACCTGCATAAACTGCATTCCAACGCACTTTGTCGTAGTTTTCTTGTGCATTTGCCAGGTTCAATTGCGCCTGTGCGCGGGCGGTGTCAGAATTGAGAAGGTCATCCAGGTTGCGCTGGGCAGTTACCAGATCCGACTGGGCTAGAATAATGGATTGAGACAAGGATGATTGTGCGAGAGAAGCCAATACTTCATCGGTTTTTACTTTATCACCGATAGCGGCATTAATGGCTTCAATTCGTCCGTTGGTCTGCCACAGTAAAGTGGCCGTCTGGTTGGCGCGCACGGTGCCGGTGGCACCAACAATGGCGGTTAAATTGCCTTTTTCAAGAACCTGAGTCTGCATGGTTGCAGCGGCAGCTTTGCGGGTATTTATATTATTGACTACAATCACAGCCGCAATACCTAATATGACTACACCGATAATTGACCAGGTTATAATTTTGGATCTTGTGGATTTTTTCATAGTATCTTTCTCGTCTGAAAATTCAGATTCTTCCCTAGAGATTTTATGTTTCTATTATTTTTGATGCCTATTAATTAGTATCTAGTTTGATGCGGAATAAAATTACTGCTTTTATATCGACGGATAGAATGCTTTCTTGGTGTATCGGGTTGATTATTTTCGAAATCTCATTTTTATTTGAAAACCCTTGAATTATTATTTAAAATGCTATCGACAACTTTGGCCCTATAATCAGGAACATTATAGTTCGAGGTGGAACTATACTACTGCGTATTATTAAAGTCTAGAGGTTTTGAGGCAAATCTTATACAACACTAATATACGTTTAAAACGCTATTAAGTTGTTTGAGATAATTAAATAATCACGATCACGGTATAATCTCAAATATGAAATCCAGGGCTATTGGCCGTTATTTGATCTTATTCTGCTTTTTGGCAGTGTTATTTACCCTTTCGACACCTTCGCATATTACACCAACTGAGAAAGCCAGGTTGTATACCAGACCTGTGGAATTTGATTATCTATCCTGGGATGCCAACGCATTTTTGACGAAAATTGGTCAAACGGGAATGAATCCCTGGCGCGAGCTGACTGCCTCGCAGCAGCACCAACTTGTTATACGTTATCTCACTTTGACGTATCAATTGGAGGCGATCCAGGGCAAAATCCAACAGATCTATACCGACCCTGCCATCAAGGATCCTCAAATTGCTGCCAGGGCTGACCTGGTGCAGCAAACTGCAATTCAGAACAGCCTGGTTTCACTTACTCCTTTGGCAGAGTCCATCCTGCAAGGTCAGGTGACTGAAATCCTCGTGGAACAAGGAGTCGCCAGACTTGGAGATGCAATTCCGCCTTTATTATTTCACACCACTCCGCTACCCAAGGCGCTAATCGCCTCTCCACGAGACAGCATCCAACAAGATGTGGATATCTCGTTGTTGGCTGATCTCACGTTGGAAGAGATTACTCAATTAGAGAAACAGGTAGAAAACGCTACCGGCGAATCTGTTCTGGTGGTGGATGTCGGCGGCATTGGCATCTATCCCACTATGGTCATGCGCTCATCCAATCTGCCGTGGATTGTGGACACGATTGCACATGAATGGATGCACAACTACCTGACCATTCGACCGCTGGGGTTGAATTACGACACCTCACCTGAGCTGCGTACCATGAACGAAACCACTGCCGCGATTTCAGGAAACGAAATCAGCCAAATGGTGCTGCAGCGCTATTACCCCGAGTATTTATCCAAACTTGAAGACGGACAGAAATTGGCTTCTCTAAAATGGCCTGATGAGAGCTTTGACTTTAGGGCAGAAATGCACACAACCCGCGTGCGCGTGGATGAGTTGCTGGCTGCCGGCAAGACCGTCGAAGCCGAGCAATATATGGAAGAACGCCGCATTGTCTTTGTGGATCACGGTTACGAAATCCGCAAACTCAACCAGGCTTATTTTGCTTTCTACGGCGCGTATGCAGATTCACCAGGCGGCGCCGCGGGTGAAGATCCGGTCGGTCCGGCTGTGCGCAAACTGCGCGCGCAAAGCGCGTCACTGGCTGATTTTCTGCGTACGATCGGAAAGATGAACAGTTTTGAAGACCTGCAAAACGCGATTGAAAAGTAGGGGCGGTTCGTGAACAGCCCCAAGAGATTTTTATTCTTTGTTTCCAATTGATTGAACCCTAATTTAATAATTAAAA
>PNNU01000108.1 GCA_013824385.1 Anaerolinea sp. | reverse complement strand
TTTTAAGAAATCGGAGACTTGCCCTAAGCCAATTCCAATTAAAATGCCCTTAACGCGTCTATTGCATGTCCCCGAAATCTGGAAAAAAGATTTCGGGGACTGAAGTGATGTGAAATCGGAGACTTGCCCTAAATAGAAGGTAAACCATAGAGCAGGGGCGTATAGCCATACGCCCCTGCCGTCGCGCCTTTTCATGTTTTTTTGTACATAAAACCTCGGGGGTCTTGCCATAAACGCGATTTCTTGCCCTTGACTCGTTTAATGCAAGTCCCCGAAATCTGGAAAAAGATTTCGGGGAGTGTTAAGAATTCGGTGTCTTGCCCTACATGGTTTTCTTGCTCTAGACATGATCAATGCAAACCGCGGGAGTCTTTGAGACGCCGCAGTTTTTTAGCGAATTGGTTTCTGCACTTGATATCAAGTGTCTGTGGATAAAGTTCCCTCAAAGTTCTTAATTATTATGATAGATTTCAAAAACAATGCAGAATATATGGATAAAGCGAGTAATATTCTCAAAGATGATTCGCTGTTCAACCAATTAAGGTATTTCATCAACTGTAAGCACTTGATTTGCTTTCCACCTATTATGGAAAGGGTTCACTTGCCATCGCTACCCGATCGCGTCCTTCTGCTTTTGCCCGATAAAGAGCCTGATCGGCAGCCCGCAGTAATGTTTCAAGGGTTTTACCGTGTTCCGGAAAAATGGATATCCCTAAAGAAAGGGTGATACCCCCCAATTTATTGCCATTGGAGTTTACGTTGAGGCGTTTGACACCTTCTCGTAGATCTTCAGCACGCATGTCAGTATTGTTAAGCGATGATTCGGGCAGAATGATGATAAACTCCTCACCTCCATATCGACATGCTATGTCTTCTGCTCTGATATGTCTATGAAAGAAATGTCCTAATTCATGTAGGATGGTATCGCCGGCTTCATGTCCAAAAGTGTCATTGAATTGTTTGAAATGGTCGATATCAATCATTATGATTCCTATCGGAGTACCTTTCCGTTCGGCATGATTGATCTCGCGTTCGAAGGTTTCTTCCATGTAACGCCGATTGAATAGACCGGTTAGTGGGTCGCGGATAGACTGATGGCGCAGCGTGTCTCTAAGGTTCAAGTTCGCTAATGCCAGCCCGACATGCTCGGCAAAAGCAGTTACCAATTGTATCTTCACCTCTGAAAAGGGTGCCAAATTCGGGTCGGGTGTGTGCATATCGGGTTCTGGCAATCCTGATTTGATCAAGGAGACAACACCCATGGTCTCACCTTGTGCTACCAAAGGTATACACAGTGATGCAGATGGTGATAACTGGTGTAAGTGATTGCCTGACATCCCAAGATCAATGCTTTCTGCAATGTACATCTTTCCAAGCCTCAATGCCCAGCAGTCATTCGGGCTGAAGGTTTGCTTCATATCAGACGCCTGCCCCCAACTGGCTACTACATTGAGTGTGTTCCGTGTATCATTAAAAACCGCCAGGCAGCCTGCTTCATCTTCTGCAAACAATTGCGAAGCATATTTAGCAATAACCGAGAAGGCTTCTGTGTTGGTCTGACAAGCCTGAAGCAAATCACCCATTTCAGTAAGGGCTGCCATCTCAAGATTGCGATTTCCTAATTCCGTAATGACCTGTTTAATTCTCTTATTATCTTGCAAAATCGTTTGTTCAGCCACTTTGTATTTGGTAATATCACTGATTGAAACGAAAACTCGATGGGAAGATTCATTTGAGCTTGAAGCCACTATTAAACTCAGCGCAACGTGAATTCTTTAACCTGCCATAGTCAGGTTGATGGCTTCGCCATCAAATCTGGTTTTACCTTCGGCAAGGGCAATGAGTTCTTCCCTGAAGACTGGCAACGATTCTTCACAAAACACTTTATCAATACTTTCTAATAATTCCTGGTCGGATCTGGCTTTGAATAATTCAAGTGTTGCGTTATTTACCTTGATAATTCTTACCTTCCCGGCGCAATCGGCTACGGCTTGGGGATGAGACTCAAAATATTCTCTAAAATTGGTGACCCCTAACCGACGCAATTCATCAAAGTAGGTCATGATGGGGGTGAAATCTTCCTCCCAGAGGGAGATTGGGGCATTTTCAAAGAGACTTCTAAAGCGTTTGTCACTCGCGCTCAAAGCATACTCGATTTGTTTTCGCTTTGTGATATCGATCAGAAAACCTTCGGTATACCATATTTCACCATGGGCGTCAGTGACCAACCGGGCGTTGGTGCTTGTCCATATTTCACTGCCGTCTTTTCGCAGGTTCAGCGCTTCAAACCCTTTAATCTCACCTTCCTTTTTGAGTAGATTGAGAAATTGAGTGTTACTTTTGGGAGATTGATGGACTTTGTGCTCTATATCTTTACCAACGAGAGCGATCATTTCTTCAGGTGACTCATAACCAAATATTTGCGCCATGGCATTATTCACATGCATATAACTACCGTCCAATGTGCTCTGGAAGATCCCCTCGACAGCATTTTCATAAATACTGCGGAAGCGTTCTTCCTTAATTCGTAATTCATCTTCCAATTGTTTTCTTTCGCTAATATCGCGTGAGAAGCCCAAAACCGCATAAGTTGTTCCATCATCATCTTTCAATGGGAACAAACCGGTATTCAACCACTTCTTTCCATTCAGGAGTTGCGTTTCGCTTTCAACCCAAACAGGTTCACCGCTTTCAAATACTTTGCGGATATTTAGTTGTTTGCCTGTTTCTTTTGAAAAAAGCAATGAGATTGGCTGACCGATGATTTCCTCCATTGTTCGTCCGAGCCAGTCAGCTCCAAAACTGTTTACATATTCGATGCAATTGGTTTGATTGATAATAAATATCGACTCTTTTGCTGCTTCGATCAAGGTTCGATAAAGTTCCTCACTCTTTTTCAATGCTAATTCCATCTTCTCTTTTTTAGCAAGTTCGATGTTCAATTCAATGTTGAGCCCATCAAGATCAGCAGTGCGTTCGGCGACTCTGATTTCCAATTCGTCTCGCGACTCGCGCAATTCCGCTTCAATTTGAAGACGTTCGGCGTTCTCATCTTCCAGAAGGCGAGATTGTTTGTCAATTTGGTCAATATCCCGCTTGCTGATTGCGGCCGTGATAACGGTCAAAAAGCCGGTGACGCCAATCAGAAATGTCAATTGAGGATAGGATGAAAAAATCCACCCGGGAAAAATACGCGGCGCAAATAGAATCACGGTCATGGTAATCGTGTAAACGATTATTGAGTATGGCATGTAGAAAAATACACTGGTCAGAAACAGGGCAACCAATACAAATCCGAGCAAGATACTATTGTGCTGAGAGATTGCTGATGCAAAGACAACCAAAAAAACAGTCACAATCGTCAATCCAGCCGACAATTGGTTATGCCCGCTGCGATTCAAGCCATAAGCGATAATGTAAAAGACGGCTGGAACCATCAGTAGGAGCATTTCCATTAAGATGAAGTGACGGAAAAAACCCACAATAGCCGTCGTGGTCGCTACCAGGATGAATGTAATTAGAATGATTGCAAGAAATCGCGTGCGGCGTCGTTTTGGCCCACTCATATGGGGAGGCATTCTGACCAACCAATGCCAGAGATTAATTACAGGCAATAACCAGGAAGAAGGGGTAACAGGTTTGAAGGACGTATGGAAAGCCATAAAACCTCTTTTAGGAACTTATCCAACAGACGGTTAATTTGGCTGTTCTCGGCTTTCGAGGTGACCACATTTATGTGCTCATCACTCAATATCAGTATAAAATTATTATCACCATCTCACGAGTTTTTGAGCTTATAAATATAATCATACCTGAATTTCAGGTGATTTATACTATGTTTTTTTTCATTCAACCTGGGTTTAGATATTGCCGCTTCTCATAGAAAATTTAGGTTGACAATACGAAATTCTGGCTTAATATTTCGATATTCTACAATTTCTCTGCCTAAAGCAACTATCCGAAATTTAAAACATTTTTCTGGGAGTCAGTATCAACAAATCAGCCATCCATCGCAACCTGCGTGATTCTATTCCTCCACAATTCGGGGAAGCGAGAAATAAAAAGTAGCGCCTTTATCAATCTCACCTTCAGCCCAGGTTCTACCGCCGTGCCGGTTGATGATCCGCTGAACATTGGCGAGACCGATACCCGTGCCTTCGAATTCGTTAGCTCGATGTAAACGTTGAAATACCCCAAAGAGTTTGCTGACGTATTTCATATCGAAGCCGACGCCATTATCGCGGATAAAGATCACCACCTCGATCTCATCTTTCTTCTCGCATCCAATTTCTATTTTCGCGATCTTTCTCGAGCGGGTGAACTTCAATGCGTTAGAAATCAGATTGACCAACACAATACGCAACATGGCTTGATCGCCTGTGACCAACGGCAGTGGAGAAATTTGCCATTGGATCTGTCGGCACTGAATTTCTGGTTCATATTCAAGAATAATACTTTTTATCAAGTTATCCAGATCAACCTGCGATTGATTTAGGTCATTCCGACTCATCCGTGAGAACGATAAAAGATCGTTGATCAGGTTGTCCATTTCTTTGACCGAATCGATAACAATCGTCATATAATTTCGGCTTTGATCGTCGAGGGTTGTTCGAGTCCGTTCATACAACAATTCTATATAACCATGAATATGTCGTAATGGTGCGCGTAAGTCATGCGAGACTGAATAGGAAAAGGCTTCAAGCTCTTCATTTGCCGCCTTGAGCTGAATAGTCCGTTCTATGACGCGTTGTTCCAAATCCTGATTTAGCTTACGGATATCCTCCTCCGCTTTTTTGCGCTCGGTTATGTCATGCGTTACTGAACCCATGCGATAGCCCTTATCGGTCTTTATCGGGAAGATGGTCTGTTGGATAAAATGGCGCTCGTTTTTATTGCGTACCACCTCTGACTCAAGTACATTGTCAAAAAGCGTTGACTTGCCGGTATGTAATGCGTTCAAAATAAGTTTTTTATTGCGTTCATAGCGTTCAGTGGTTTGTGACTCCGGCAGGAGCATTTGATATAGAACATCCCAAAGTTTTTGCCCAATGACCTGATTTGCCAGCAAGCCAGTCATTTTCTCTCGTGCATGGTTCCATTCGATGATTACACCCTGCTCATCTGTGAGTGTAAAGCCGTCGGATGATTCCTCGACAAAGCCGCGGAATTTTTGTTCATTTTCACGTAAAGCCTCTTCTGATCGTTTGCGTTCAGCGACTTCTACTTCCATTTCGATATTGATCTGTTCTGCCTGTTTTCTTGCCATGTTTGCTTCGTCCATCATGTTGAGCGCCATTGAGTGAGAGACAGTTAGCGCTTCGTTTGCGGCTCTCAGGTCATGTGTGCGCTCTTCTACTTTGCGTTCCAATTCATCGCGTGCCATTAGTAGTAAGTTATGCTGCAAACGATTTTCAAGGGAGAGGCCGACATAATTAGCAAGATTAGTGATAAAGGGTTGATAAATTTCAAAAGCAGCTGCATTATTTATCTTGAAGACAAATATGCCAAAACTATGCTGGTTAAAATCGATGGCAACGAAACGGATATCAGGTCGGTCAGCCAAGCTGCACATAATCTCTGAATTGGCAAGAATGAGGGCTTCATCACTTCCGGCTAATTTGTGCACGGATTCACACTTTGCACAAATACTGCTCAATATTTCACCAGCCTCTGCTGACTTATCTCCCAAACAGACTCGGCAACCGGTAATCCCGGGAACCGAAATAAGAGCCTGCGCATAGAATTCTGCAATTTGTTGTGTTTCAGTCAAAGCAAATAGAATATTTTGCGCCGCAAGGATTTGTCCAAGGACGCGTGCATCAGCTTTTTGCCAATCCTGAACCTGATCATTCTGCTTTTGACTCACCACGTCTATGAATCTCCGATATTTAATAATGCAATGTTGAGTAAATATGATTTTTGGTTATAGCCAATCATTATCTAATAAACCTCGTATTCCCTGAAGGTTTACCGATCAGGATTTAATTCGAGATTAATTCTGAAATTCTTCCGGCCTTATGTAATACGGATTCCTGACGATTTGTCCATGCGCGACCATATAGGGATGCACCTGGAGTACCTTGAACAGGGTGGCGCCGTCAAAAAGATTTGCGTCATACATGCACATTCCGATGTGCGGGTAAGTTGTTTTAATTGTATTAAGCAATGCTTCATATTCCAACACGCGATCTGAGCCCGGAAGACCTTTCAGCGACCAGGTCATTTCACCAATACTGCGAACACCATTATATCCAGCCTGTTTAGCCCGGTCATAGGTGGGAATCATTTTGTCAATCATTGCCTTGGGATCGAATTGTCCAGTAGGACAATAAGCAGTTTCGGCTTTGTATACCCCAAAAGGTCCATTTTCCGGGATTTCTACCCCCATTGCTGATAGCCATGAATTGATATCTTCAGTTGAAGTTGTGTCAGCGAAATAGCGGACCAATTCTCCCTGCTTGAGTCCGGCTGCAATGTATTCAGCGACAATTTTTTGTCGTTGTTCTTCATTATCAAAAATTAAACAGATGTGAGTGCAATCAGGAATGCGTTCTTTGGTGAATCCCATATCAATTTCACTACTATTATTGACCATGTTATTCCCCTTTCCTAAACCTATAAATATATCATTTCATATTGTATCAATTACGGCAATCTCTTACAATAAGATTTACAGAAAAAAAACGAAATACACTTAATATATGGCGTCCCTCCGATATCTAAACTGCAACAGTCTCTGATTTCTGGTTATCTAGTAGACCCCGATTTCTTTTTTTCTGAAATCGGGGTCTTGCTCTGAACATAAGTAATACAAATCTCCGAAATCCAAAAACAGATTTCAGGGACTGTAATGTAGTTCTCTAGACTCGTCTAATGCAAGTCCCCGAATTCTGGAAATGAATTCGGGGACTGAAAGGACATAAAGCTGCTTAGATCTAGTAATCCATCGGGGGGCCGCCGGCGGGCATGGCGGGAGCGTTCTTTTCGGGCATATCGGTGATGAGTGCTTCAGTGGTGAGGATCATGGCAGCAATGGATGCTGCATTCTCGAGTGCACCACGGGTCACCTTGGCGGGATCGCCCAGGCCGCCCTTGATCATGTCGATGTATTCGTCACGGATGACGTCGTATCCGACATTGGTGTTCTTCTGTGCCTTCTGGGCAGCGCGCACGCCTTCAACGATCACAGCGCCGTCTTTGCCAGCGTTCTCAACGATTTTGCGCATGGGCATTTCGAGAGACTTGCGCACGATCTTGACGCCGATCTGTTCGTCTTCGCTGTCGAGTTTGAGGTCATCCAGCACGGTCATGGCATTGATCAGCGCCACACCGCCGCCGGGGACGATACCTTCTTCAACAGCCGCACGGGTTGCGGAGAGGGCGTCTTCGACACGATGTTTCTTTTCTTTCAGTTCGGTCTCGGTGGCTGCACCAACACGGATGATGGCAACGCCGCCAGAAAGCTTGGCCAAACGTTCTTGCAACTTCTCGCGGTCGTAATCGCTGGTGGTCTTGTCGATTTCGATGCGGATTTGTTCGATACGGCCCTTGATCTGGGCTTCTTCGCCTTTGCCGCCGATGACGGTGGTGTTGTCTTTGTCGGCAGAAATCTTTTCGGCGCGGCCGAGGTCAGCGATGACCACGGTCTCGAGCTTGCGGCCGGTCTCTTCAGAGATGACCTGGGCGCCGGTGAGGATGGCGAGATCTTGCATCATGGCTTTGCGGCGATCGCCGAAGCCGGGGGCTTTGACGGCCAAAACGTTCAACATACCGCGCAGTTTGTTCAAGACCAAAGTGGCCAGTGCTTCGCCGTCAATATCTTCGGCGATGATCACCAGGTCGCGCTTGCCGGTCTGGACGAGTTTTTCGAGGATGGGAACGATATCCTGGGCGGCAGAGATCTTCTTGTCGTAGATCAGGATGTAAGGTTCGGGGATGATGGATTCCATCTTGTCGGAATCGGTGATGAAGTAAGCCGAGATGTATCCGCGGTCAAACTGCATACCTTCGACGTATTCTTTTTCGAATTCGAGACCCTTTGATTCTTCAACGGTGATGACGCCGTCTTTGCCTACTTTGTCCATCACGTCGGCGATCAGTTCACCAATTGAGGCGTCCTGGGCGGATGTGGTGGCCACGGAAGCAATATCCTGGCGGGTTGAAATGGGGGTGGCGAAGCTTTTGATTTTTTCAGAGACTTTGGCGGTGGCAATTTCGATGCCGTGCTTGAGAAGCATGGGGTTGCCGCCGGCGGCGAGGGTTTTCAAGCCTTCAGTCACGATGGAATGAGCGAGCAGGGTGGAGGTGGTGGTGCCGTCTCCAGCGATGTCGTTGGTCTTGGTGGCGGCTTCTTTGATCAGTTGGGCGCCCATATTCTCATAGGGGTCTTCCAATTCGATCTCTTTGGCCACGGTCACACCATCATGTGTGATGGTCGGAGAACCAAACTTGCGGTCGATGGCCACATTGCGGCCTTTGGGTCCAAGGGTGGTGACAACAGCGGCGGCGACTACATCAATGCCGTTCTTGAGCTTGCGTCGTGCTTCTTCACCAAATACCAGTTGTTTTGCTGCCATAGGTGTTTACTCCTTTAATTGAATAATAACGAATTAACCAACAATAGCGAGCAGATCGCTCTCGCGCAAAATCAACAGCTTCTTGCCGTCAACCTTGATCTCGGTGCCGCCGTACTTGGCGAAAAGAACGGTATCGCCGACTTTGACATCCATTTCAATGCGATCGCCGTCTTCATCACGGTCGCCGGGGCCTGCAGCCAGAACAAGACCCTTTTGGGGTTTTTCTTTGGCAGTTTCGGGAAGGACGATACCACCAGCGGTGATGTCGTTCTCTTCGGTGGGTTCAACAATGACACGACTGCCCAAGGGTTTCAAATTTAGCGCCATACTTGCCTCCTGATTAGGATAACTCAGATTTTTTTGGATTTTAGCACTCACCTATAGCGAGTGCTAATGACAGCTCAATGATACCGTTGGAGTATTTAAGTGTCAAGAGATTATTAATATCTCTAATAAAACTCTGATAATCTATGATTCAGATATAAGAATAATCATGATTAAACGTTTTATACTAATCAGAAAATATACCGGAATCCAGGCAGGTTTTTAGAACAAGCGGGTCAAAGTGGGTTCCTGAAAGTGATTGAATATGATCCAATACTTTATCTGCAGGCCAGGCTTTTCTATAGGGGCGGTCAGAGCGAAGCGCATCCCATACATCAATAATGCAAAAGATTCGCGCTGACAAAGGAATTTGCGCACCTATTAATCCTCTTGGGTAACC
>PNNU01000107.1 GCA_013824385.1 Anaerolinea sp. | reverse complement strand
AAAGCAGCGGCTTTTTATTGCCCTGGCCTTGCTGCCGAATCCCAACCTGGTTTTTCTTGACGAATTGACCACCGGTCTTGATCCGCAGGCGCGGCATACCATCTGGGATCTCGTCCGCAGTGTGCGCAATCAGGGCAAGACCATATACCTGACCACTCATTTTATGGAAGAAGCCGAGCGCTTATGCGACCGGGTGGCCATTCTGGATCAAGGCAAGATCGTGGCGCTGGATTCCCCTCAGGCATTGATACGAAACCTGTCGCAAAATGAGCGTGTTTCGTTTACCCTTGAGGTGAGTGTTACCTCTGATATTCAAAATGCATTTGCCAACCTGGGCAAGTTGGAAGTGCAGGGCGACAAGCTCACTGTCATTGGAAAGTCCACAGATTCAGCCCAGCTTGTTACGGCGGTGGTCAATCTGCTTTCCACTTTGTCCCTTCGCTATCGTGATCTACGTACCGAACAACCCACACTTGAAGACGTATTTTTAGACCTGACCGGCCGTCAGATCAGGGAATGAGGAAAAATGAAAAGCTTGCTAAAACTAACCTGGATGGAAACTAAATTGTTTTTTCGCGAACCAATCGGGGCATTTTTCACCCTGGTTTTTCCACTGATGATGTTATTTTTGTTTGGAAGTATCTACGGGAATACGCCAAACGCCCATTTCAACGGGCGCGGTACCATTGATATTTCCATCCCGGCTTACACAGCCATGATCATCGCCACCAGTGGATTGATGTCGATCACCATTACCATGGCTGCCTATCGGGAAAATGGCGTATTGCGCAGATTTAAAACCACTCCAGTTAGTCCGTTGGTCATATTGGTAGCGCAGGTGATTGTCGTCTTCGCCATGACGCTGCTGGGCATGTTTCTGCTGATCATCGCCGGAAAACTTGTTTATCATGTGAAATTTGAAGGGAATTGGCTCAGTGTATTGGGCGGATTCATACTGTGCAGTTTAAGTTTCTTCTCGTTGGGGTTCATCCTGGCAGGCCTGATGTCTTCGGCGCGCACGGCTCAAATCGTGGGGATGGTGCTGCTTTACCCCATGTTATTTCTAAGCGGAGCGGGCTTTCCGCGAGAACTGTTGCCGGCAGCCATCATTAAAATATCCGCATTCTTGCCGTTGACTTACGTGGTCAATCTGCTGCGCGGATTGTGGGTTGGTGAAGCCTGGAGTGCCCATCTATTGGATGTAGGTGTGCTGGTGGGGATGTTAATTCTGGGTGTCATTATCTCCACAAAAACCTTCCGCTGGGAGTGATAAGTAATTGCACATTGTCTGCGTATCTAGATTACAATTAAGGAATGGATGAACCTGCATTAATTCAATCCGCAATGAAAGGCGAACTGGATGCCTTTAACCGCTTGATCCTGGTTTACCAGGATTTGGCGTTTAATGTGGCTTATCGCATGCTCAATGATGAAGACCAGGCTGCGGATGCGGTACAAAACGCATTCATTTCTGCCTGGCGCAACCTCAACACTTACCGTGGCGGCTCATTCAAAGCCTGGGTGATGCGCATGGTCATCAACGGTTGTTACGATGAACTGCGCCGTCAAAAACGACGCCCAACCACTCCGCTTGAACCTCTCAATTATGATGATCAGGAAGAAATGGATTCCCCCCAGTGGATGGCTTCGGATGATCCGCAGCCTGAAACCAGCATGGAACAGGCTGAACTTGAACATGCACTATCTCACTGCCTTGAAAACCTGCCCCAGGATTTTCGCGCCGTTGTGGTGTTGGTGGATGTACAGGGCATGGATTACGAAGAAGTAGCCGAGTCCACCCACGCCCCACTCGGTACGGTCAAAAGCCGTCTGGCTCGCGCACGTTTAAAGATGCGTGATTGTTTGCAGGGTTTTCAGGAACTATTGCCCGCCCGGTATCGTCTAGAGGGTGAGGTACGCGAATGAGTATGACACTTACCCAAAAGGACTGGTTGCTAATCTCCGCGTTTCTCGACGGTAGATTATCTGATGTTGAAAATACCGCCCTTAAAACTCGTCTTGACTCTGACGCTGACTTCAAATCTGCTTTTCATGAAATTCAATACACGCGCAGGCTGTTGAGATCGCTGCCCCCCAAACGGGCGCCGCGGAATTTTACCCTGTCTGCTGAATATGCAAAAAAAAGATCCCTTAAGTGGGGTTTGAACCGTTTCTTTGGTTGGGTTTCCGCTGCATCCGCTGTTGCAGTAATGGCAATTTTTGCCTGGTCGAACCTGTTTGTCTTTCAGGCAAAAATGGCTGCTCCGGCACCTATGTTGGCATCTGCACCTGAAGCCGCCATGGATTCTTCTGCTGCTTTTGCCACCGGTGTAACGTCCAGTATTCCGATGATCATTACCTGGGGGCAGCCGGGTAGGGGTGGTGGCGGTGGAAATGATGCATCTGCAATGGCCACCGGTTTGGGTGGCTACGGTGGTGGTCCGCCGAATGTTGTCCAGGAAAGTGTTATTACGTCCGCAGATACAGAAAGCCCTGAAGCATCTGCAAAGATGGCGGCTACACCTGATCCATCCACGCTAATTTTGGGATTACCCGAACCAGGTACTGAAGGCGAAACCATAAAACAAAATTCATTTGAAACGAGATCTTCTGCTCCCCGCTTCCCTGCTTCCACTATATGGATGATAGGCCTGGGTGTCGGAGCATTGATCTTTGCACTTCTAGCCATATTCTTACGCAAGCGATGACATCGCATTCTCATTCCGCATTCAAGTTTTGTCCATTGTGCGCCCATGAGCTGGTGCTGAAACTTCAGATGTCTGAGGAGCGTCCCACCTGTCCAAATTGCGGATGGGTGCATTACGAGGATCCCAAAGTGGCGGCCGGCGTTTTGGTGCTGCGTGGTAACGATGTGCTCTTGGTACGCCGCACCATGGAACCCTATATCCGCCAGTGGAGCATCCCCGCAGGATTCGTAAACGCATTTGAAGATCCGCAGGCTGCCGCCGTGCGTGAATGCCGCGAAGAGACCGGGTTGGACGTAGGCATCGAATCCCTTTTTGATGTCCTTTACGGTCGTGAGCATCCTCACGGCGCTGATATCTTTTTAGCCTACCGGGCCGAAGTGGTTGGCGGCATCCTCTCCCCCGCGGATGATGCTGACCAGGCTGCCTGGTTCCCGCTGGATGACCTTCCTCCGTTGGCTTTCGAAACCACGCGCAAGATTTTCGCAAAATTGGTTCAATAGAAACCAATAAATCTCTAATTTGAAAAACTGGTACAAATACTGCAACACAACCTCATACGAGTTGTATATTTTTATTTAAGAGAGATTTCATGCCCAAAACCTCAAGCTCACGTTCGGCTTATTCAAAGAAAAGCACTTCGCCTGCCCGGCGCGGATCGAAGAAATCCGGTAAGAGTTTTAATGTGAGCAATCTGACGTTAGATCAGAAAATCGATTTTATCGGCGGGTTAATGGCGGTGATTGGCATTTTGAGCCTGGTAGCTTTTTTTGCGCGCAATAACGGTCCGGTCACCATGTGGGTGGCGCAAACCATGGCCAAGATCGCAGGTTGGGGCGGTTTTATCATCCCCGTAATCTTGACGATTGGCGGCTTGTACCTGGTATTTCGTAGTTTTGAGCGGCTTCCGCACTTGTCCGGTGGTCGTTCAACGGGTGTGATACTGCTTTATTTGAATGTGTTGGGTTGGATGCATTACGTCAAAGGTGGCGGGTTGACCACTGCCCGCGCAGGGCAGGGCGGCGGTTTGATCGGTGCAGGCATTGATATCCTGCTCGGCGGCAGCCTGGGTTCAGCCGGTGAGGCTGTTGTGTTGGTAGCCTGGGCGATTGTTTCCATCCTGTTTATCGTCGATGTTCCTCTGCCAGCCCTTTTGGCCTGGATTGCGGGATTACAACGCGAACGCAAGGTGGTGGCCGAACAGAAGTCCATCCCTTATCCACGCGAACGTGTGCGGCCTTATACAACGGCTGTTTCAGATCAACCTGAAATGCCTGAAGAAAACGCAGTCTTGCCGCAGGGGTTTCGTTCTCTCGACTTGAACGTTGAAAACACTCTGGCAAACAAAGTTCGTGCGCGGCGCGAAGAATTTGTACAATCCGCACCGATCAAAGTTACTCCGCAGCCAAAAGCAACCCCTAAAGAAGACTCCAACAACGGGCTGCCGACCATACGTACCGGTGTTACGGCTGCCATGAATGCCAAGCCCTGGCCGATGCCTTCCATCTCAGATATTCTTGACCCTGCCACGCCTGCGGGCATTCAATCTCATTACGACAAAGACCGCGCACGCATTATCGAAGAGACTCTGGCCTCCTTTGGCGCTCCCGGCCATATTGTTGAAATCCACCGCGGACCTGCCGTGACGCAGTTTGGTGTCGAGCCTGATTTCATCGAAAACCGCGCCGGCAGAACCCGTGTTCGTGTCTCAAAAATTGTCAGTTTATCGGATGATCTGGCTCTGTCGCTGGCAGCTCCCAGCATCCGTATTCAGGCGCCAGTCCCCGGCAAGGCCTATGTGGGCATTGAGGTGCCGAATACTGAATTGACCCTTGTTTCGCTGCGAGAACTGCTTGAAAATGAGGCTTTCCGCCGCATCAAATCCTCTTTACGATTCGCGCTTGGCAAAGATGTGGCTGGCAAGCCTATTTGCGCCGACCTTACCGCCATGCCTCACATGCTGGTGGCGGGCACCACCAACTCCGGTAAATCCGTGCTGGTGAATGCCATACTTACCAGTTTACTGCTCAACAATACGCCCAGCGATCTGCGCCTGCTGTTGGTCGATCCCAAGCGTGTGGAACTCACCGGTTACAACGGCATACCGCATTTGTTGGGGCCTGTAGTGGTGGAGGCCGACCGGGTGGTTGGCGCCCTGCAATGGTGTCTGCACGAGATGGACACACGATACAAGAAGTTCGCCAAGGCTGGCGCAAGAAATATCGTGGACTTTAACAAAAAGGGTGAAGAGCACATCCCCTATTTGGTGATTGTGATTGATGAACTGGCTGACTTGATGATGCTCGCCCCGGATGAAACCGAGCGCAGTATCACGCGCCTGGCGCAGCTTGCCCGCGCCACCGGCATCCACCTGATCCTGGCCACCCAGCGTCCCTCCGTGGATGTGGTGACCGGCTTGATCAAGGCCAACTTCCCGGCCAGGGTGGCCTTTATGGTCGCTTCCAATATGGATAGCCGCGTCATCCTCGATCAACCTGGCGCTGAAAAGCTGCTGGGTAAAGGGGATATGCTCTACCAGGCGCCAGACGCCCCTGCCGCAGTACGTTTGCAGGGTGTCTACGTCTCCGATCATGAAATCCAACGTCTCGTGGATTCATGGCGTGTGATCGCCATGAACTATAAGTCCGAAGGCGGTCAGGAACCAGATGCCATGATGATGGACACTTATACCCCAGGCACGCCGCTGAAGCAGGGTGAATTATTTGATGATGGCTCACGCCCAAATGATCCACTTCTCGAAGACGCCATGGAAATCGTTCGTCGCGAGAATAAAGCCAGCATCTCGATGCTGCAGCGCAAGATGCGCATTGGCTATACTCGATCCGCCCGCCTGATTGATACCCTTGAAGAGAAAGGCATCATCGGTCCGCAGCAGCATGGGTCGCAGGTGCGTGAGGTTTTGACTTTCAGTGATGAACCTGCCCCCCAGGACGAGATTGAAGGTGAAGCATGATTTATATCAAAGTAATCCTATAACCACGGAATATAACAGGGGATAGATTCTGAGGCTTGCTCCCAGTAGTATAATTAAATTACAACGGTTTTTCTCTTCGACTCCTACAATTGCAGAACCTGTTTATTCACACTAGAGACCTACTTCACTGAAGGCATTGAGTTTTTTCTCAATCATCTTCTATTCTTGGAGGTCTTTTATGTCTGATATATCTCTTGAAAGGAAAGCAAAAATACGAAGACTCAAAGCGAATTTCGTTATTGAAGAGAATGTTGATGCCATCAAATGGCCGGCTGAGTGCTCGGCTTGTGGTGGGTTACCCCAAGCATTCGATGAAATCCGTATGGAAAAGAAGTACAAGAATTTCGGACTCATCAAGACCTCGCTTTCTCACATCCCATATTGTGAAAATTGCTTCAAAAAAGTGATAGCCACCAAACGCCTTGATAAGGCAGTTTGGATTCTAGCTTTAATCTTTGGTATTCCACTTGGTTTATTTCTTTCCGCCTTGATGGCGAATGAACCCGGCGCCAAGATTGTTTGCCTGGGGCTTCTTGTAGGCCTGGGTGTGGCAATTGCATGGGGGATCTTCTGGCTGATCATTCGCTTTCCTATTAAATCAATTTTCAAGAATCGTTATACCGAACACATCGATGCCTGGATAATTGAAGAAAAGAAAAGCGACCAGACAGAAGGGTTGAGTGTGGTTGTTTCTATCCCAAACAAGACTTTTGCCCAGAAATTTGCCAATTTGAACGGCGTTGGACTGGAGGTGTCACAATGAGAGCACAAAAACCACAACTTGTGATCCCTGGGGTTGCGTCACCGTATCGGAGGCTTGGCGCCAGGGTGATTGACCTCGCCTTTTGCGGTTTCCTAATTTTTCCGCTTGCAATGATCACAGGAAGTGCGATCGGAGCCAGCATCAAGGTTACCGAAGAACAGAACACTGCCATTGGTCTGCTTTCTTTTGTCTTTTTTGTTCTCCTAATGGTCATTTATGATGCAGTAATGAACGCTACTGCAGGAAGAACCTTGGGGAAGATGGCGCTTGGACTGCGTGTTGTTGATATCAACGGTGAAAAACTGGGTTGGGGTAGCGCCTTCTTGCGCTCGGGGTTGATGTACTTGCTTGGAATCCTCATTGCAGCCGGGATTGCAGTCACGGCGTCGATCCTTGGCTGGGTACTGATCAGCGGACTTGGAAGGTACCAGGTGTTTCCACATGATTCGGCTACCAAGACCTACGTTATGACCAAGGGACAGGCCGGACCTGTCCAGATGACTTTGGCGGCAGCCACCCCACACGACGATCTGGAAAAACTGCGCCAATCTGGCTTGATTTCGGAGGAGGAGTACCAGCGCAAACGCAAGGAGTTGGGCTACTAGTTAAAAACTGGATGACTCTGCTTGTAGTATTTAAAAGATTTAAGCTTGTGTATAATTGACTAATCACATATCAATATTGAACAGGGAGGAATTATGTCAAACTCAAGAAAAACGGTTTCAATTTTTGCTATTCTTTTAGTTGTTGTTGGCTTGTTAGGATGCAGTATTGTGCCACAAACCATTAAAAGCATATTTACCTCACCTACACCTGCCAGTACCATCACCCAAATTCCCACCAACACGCCAACAACCACACCAGACCCCACCGCCACAGCGACGGTGATGAAATCGCCGCTGCAGATTTCGATCTGTTTTTACGAAGTGGATTGCCCCGAGGCTGTAACGATCTCTTCTTTCTTTCCCGATGGTATTCAAAGAGATACGATCAATGAAATCAGGCTTCCTTATGATCAGACTATAAAATTGTCTAAAGGCTGGGTGGCCAAAGATCAAGAGCATCTGGATCAAAACCTTCAACATATCAAGTGGGTTTTTAGTATTGACGATCAAGATTTCTTCACCGAGGACTTGCTTGTGAATGGTGAAATGGATGATGAGGACGTGGCAGGTGCCAAGAATCCAGGCACTTGGCTGGCGGTTACACTCTCCGGTTGGGAAATAGGAGAACCGCATTATATCCGCTACGGATTTTATTTTGATGAAGCCGTGGATGATGGTTGGGAGGTCTCCGATGCCGATTTTTCGTCTATTTATACGCTCTATGTTGTGCCGGCGGATATTCCTACCATCACTCCTGGCCCTACAATTACGAATACGGCTCAACCAAAACCGGCGGTCACCAAAGCTCCTGCTCAACCTACTGCAACCTCTGGTGCTCCTCTGGTTTTGAATATCACGTTAAAGGTGGAGAACAAGTGTTCAGATGCTCATGTGGTGATTTTTAATGGACCAATGAGATTGAAATACAGTGTTGCACCAGGTCAAACCGTGGAATATCAAGCTGCCGCCGGTACATATACGTGGAAGGTGGATAACTCATACAATGGTGGACCACAAACACTCGACGCCTCCATGGGGTGGTGGACATATACACTTTGTCAATGAGAAGTAAATTGCGATGAATTCTGGAGCAGGTGCACAGCCCTTATTTGATCGGCTCCAAATTTTTGAATCTGATTAAGCTGAAGAGTAAGTCTATTGTATTGTTCACAATTATTACTATAATTATTTATACATTATTGTTGACAATTGACTGCAAGGTTTGGGAGGGGCAATGATACTCTTTAAGAAACTTGCAATTACCGGTATTCTGGTGTCGGTTCTTGTTTTGGGAGCAAGTTGTGCGATAGTACCTCAAGGTATTCAGAACATGTTTGCCACCAAGACCCCCACACCTACCAACACAGCCACATCCACGCTGACACCCACTGTCACTGCTACTCCCACAAAAACACCTCAGCCACCTGTAGCCTTGTTTGCTTGTGCATTTATAGACTCTTGTGCTGATGCTATTCCTATTGGAGAATTATCCACGGCTGTTGATGAATCTCAAAATCTCAATGTAATCAACTTTGCTTACAATCAACCAATTCAGTTCATAATAGGCTGGGCGGCGAAAGATCAGTCAACTCTGGATGACAATGTAAAGAAAATCAAGTGGATATTCACGATTAACGGACTGAGTTATTACCGGGAAGATTGGCTGGAGCCGGGTGAAACCACATTTGAAAATGAGCCCAATACACCGCGTCCGGGAGTCTGGTTCGGTGCTGTAATGGACGGCTGGAAAATCGGCGAAAAATACAATGTAGAGATCGGTTATATAATTGAATCAAGCCTAAATGACGGCTGGGATACTTACACTCGTGGAACGACTTATCTCGCAAGATATTTACTAATCCCGGAAAAATTACCCACAGCTACTCCAACCTCTACTCCCACACGGACCAATACTCCAAGACCCACTGCGGTTCCTTATACTAAAACACCAAAACCTACCCTGGCTCCTACAAATCCACCTTGCAGCATTGACTCGACCATAGAGATCGATAACACCACCGGTGGTACGGTTAACATTGATTTGACAGGTCCAATGAAATTCCACTTTAACTTGGCCACTGGACATACTTCGCTCAATGTTTGCGCAGGCAGTTACAGCTACTTTGCCCGGGGTTGCGGCGGTGCCACGGATTCAGGCACCCTCAACAGCGGTGAGGCCCACGAGTTTTATTGCCAGTAACCTTTTTTAGATTACAAAAATCTGTTTTACCCCTGGAGAGACCATGCAAAAACCATCGAAGTTTGCGTTGTGTTTTATTTTGGTTTGTGTTCTTATTGTTTCCTTAAGTTGTGCAATGATCCCAAAATCGATCCAACA